>NZ_LR134167.1:300000-400000 GCF_900635775.1 Avibacterium volantium
TTTGCTGACACTTTTTATTTCACCGTCTTTCGGTGCTTTGGTGCGCGGTTCTAAACCTTCGATAATGCGTGGTTTGAGCAGCTCTTCGGTGTAACGTTTAATTTTGCCGAGCAGTTTATAATCGTGCGCTTCTACGAAAGACACCGCTACCCCTTTTTTGCCAGCACGCGCGGTGCGTCCGATGCGGTGTAAATAAGTGTCTGCGCTGTAAGGCAAATCCATATTCATCACGTGGCTGATGTCATCAATATCAATCCCACGCGCAGCCACATCGGTGGCAACTAGCACGGTTACCACACCATTTTTGAGTTTATCAATGGCATTATTGCGTTGCGTTTGCGCCATCTCCCCTTCTAAATAGGTGCTGCGAATGCCACGTTTACGCAAGATGTCGGAAAGCTCTCGCACGGTTTCACGGCGGCGAACGAAAATGATGCCCTTGCTCACCTTTTCCTGCTCAATAAAACGAGCGAGCAATTTCACTTTATGCTCATCGCTGTCTGCGTGATAGTACCATTGTTGGATTTTTTTACGCTCACGGCGACTTGGCTCTGCATCAATTTGCACAGGGTCATTGAGTAATCGCCCTGCAAAATCCATTAGCAATTCCCCTTCCAATGTGGCAGAAAACAGCAAGGTCTGTTTACGCCAGCGCGTTTCGGCAGCGATTTTTTCCGCATCTTGCCCAAAGCCCATTTGCAGCATACGATCCGCTTCGTCAAAAATCAGAATTTCTACCGCGCGACAATCAAAATTTTCTTCTTGGATATATTGCAGCAAACGCCCCGGCGTGGCGACCACTAAATCTTGGTTGCTGTTAAACACTTCACCGTGGTTTTGATAGGCTACACCGCCCGTGATGGTAGTAATATCAAGGTTGGTAAATTGCGCTAATTGCTCCGCTTGCTCTGCCACTTGCATGGCTAACTCACGGGTCGGGGTGAGAACCAACACCCTTGGCGTACCAGGTTTGCGGCGTGGATTATCTAGCAAATGTTGCAAGGCGGGCAATAAGAAAGCGGCGGTTTTCCCCGTACCTGTTGGGGCTGAGCCTAGCACATCTCGCTCCGCCATTGCCGCTGGAATGCTTTCCAACTGAATGGCGGTGGGGCGTTGGTAGCCTTTTTTCGCTAAGGCTTTTAATAATTCTGGGGCGAGATCCAATTCTTCAAATTGTGCTAAGTTCATATTTATTGTTACTATTAGGAAAAAATTAGTGCAGATTATACCGCACTTTGGGAGCAAAGTGCGGTCAATTTTTGGGAAGTTTATGGCAACGAAAAATCAAGGCTTTCGCTTTAAGCAGTTTCAGGTTAATCATCATCGCTGTGCGATGAAAGTGGGAACAGACGGCATTTTGCTTGGCGCTTGGGCAGATATTCAAGGGGCAAAAAACCTTTTGGATCTCGGTACAGGCACGGGGTTAATTGCGTTAATGTTGGCGCAACGCACCGCGCAAGATTGCCATATTAGTGCGGTGGAGCTTGATAATGCTGCGGCAGAACAGGCGCAGGAAAATATTCAGGCTTCCCCTTGGGCTGAGAAAATCTCGCTATATCAAATGGATATCGAAAAATTTGCACAAAATCCACCGCACTTTTTTGATTTAATTGTGGCTAATCCGCCCTATTTTGAACCTGCACAGGCTTGCAAAAACGCACAACGTGATCTTGCCCGTTACACCCTTGAACAAAGCCATAATGACTGGCTCAATGTGGCAACACAATGCTTAAATGAACAGGGGAAAATTCAATTTATCCTGCCCTATGAAGCAGGAAAAACTTTGCAAAAAACCACCGCACTTTATTGCACGGAGCAATGCGATGTGATCACCAAAATCGGCAAGTCCGCACAACGCCTGCTGCTTACTTTCCGCAAACAGCCCGCGCCAATGCAACATTCACAACTGATTATTTATGACGAAAATAATCAATATCACCCTGACTTTGTGGCACTGACGAAAGGGTTTTATTTGAAGTTTTGAATAAAAAACCTAGCACAAACGTGCTAGGTTGGAGAGATTACTCCGCAAATTCGTCCAACATATCTAAGGTTGGGACGAAGAAAAGTGTGCCTGTGCGGGTGCGGCTGAAATCAAGCAAGCGGTCGTAGTTGCCTGCTGGATTGCCGATAAACATATTGTTTAACATTGCTTGCACGGTGCTGAAAGTGTTGGCATAAGCAATGAAATAGGTTCCCACTTCGCCGTTAGCAGAAAATGGCATATTGTCGCGAATGACTTTGCGATCATCGCCCACATTGGCTAAGGCACTGTGGCTGTTAGCTGGCTTGGTGTCGTCGTCCATTTCAATGTCATCTGCTTTAGAGCGACCAAACACTTTTTCTTGCTCGCTTAATGGCAGCGCGCGCCACGCTTGCATATCGTGTACATATTTTTGTACGAACAAATAGCTACCGCCTTGGTAAGCGGGGTCTTCTTCCCCTACGGTGCCGAATAAGATGCGGTCTTCTGGATCGTGCGGATTTTCTGTGCCGTCCACAAAGCCAAGAATACTGCGTCCGTCCCAATAGCGGAAGCCTTGAATATCCACCACGCATTTTGCCACATCGTGTAATACATCGGTGATGTTTTGTGCAATGTCAAAGCAGTAGCTTGGTTGATCACAACGGATATGGAAATGCAAATCACCACGAGTTGCCACGGCAGTATATTTTGCCCCTTTAATTGGCTCAAAAGGGGCAAGCTCTTTTGGCAATGGCTGTGGTAAATCAAGGCGTAGCCACGCATCGTGTCCAATGCCCATTACTACGCTGGCTTTGGCATCAGGAAAACGGGTTTTCGCCGAATTATTAAGATTGCCAATTAATCCGCAAAGTTGTTGGAACGCGGGTTTTACGTCCACATCATCGTGAAAATTCCACACCATAAAAATGGTGTTTTTGTTTGGTTCATCAAGAACATTTTGTAAAGCAGCCATAATATTTCCTTTCGTTAGAGGCACTTTTAAAGTGCGGTGTTTTTTTATTCTGTTTTTAGATATTGCAAACCGTCAATTTGCATTATTTTGCCTGTTGGCGCTCCAATGGCATTCGGCAGGTTGTGAATAAGCGAATTAGCAAAATCACCCGTATATAATTTCGCCCCTTGGTGAGTGAGATTAGATTGACAATCAATATAAATTTTTCCGTCCATTTTACGCCATAAATAGCAAAATCCATAATCTTCGGAAAGGTAACGATTGGTTTGTGGATCAACCATTACATCAAAAAAGCGATAATGTAGTCCTAAATCTTGGTAACCAATGCTATCTGGCACATATTGCAATTCGGGATAATGCGCCATCATTTTTTCAAATACTTCACGTTTTATGCACATAAAACCTGTTGGCGCTTCATCTATTTCCATAAAGCCATCGGGTTGAATTTCTAATTGCACTTTATCGCCTTCTACACGCCCTGTGTTTACAGTATATCTCGTGCTGGCAGATTCAAATTCTTGCTTTGTCATTCCAGCCGGAATTTCACTTGGAAATTGTTCGTATTTTAGAGGATAAACCCCTGCGGCAATGTCATAATCTGACAATAATAAACGCAAGGCGGCATCAACAGAGAAGCCAATATCGGAGTCAATCCAAAATAAATGTGTCCATTGTTTATTGGCTAAAAATTCTGCAACGGCATTATTTCTTGCTCGTGTAATTAGGCTTTCACCACGCTGTAAAGACACCTGTAAACGCAAACCAAGATTACTTGCTGCACTAGTGAAATTTAATAATGAAATCACATAGTTATGAAAATATTTCCCATCGTGGCTTGGTGTCATTATAACGGGGCGCATAGTTTTTAATGCATCAAGATTTAACATTGAGTTTCCTTATTTTTCAATCAAGCCTGATTTTACAAGAAAATTGTACACGCCGTCTTCTTCAATATGATCCGTAACGTGATTGGCGAGGGCTTTTAAGGTATCGTGTCCATTTCCCATTGCCACGCCAACGCCCACCAAGCTAAGCATTTCGATGTCATTTAAACCATCACCAAACGCCATCACATTTTCCATTGAAAAACCAAGATGACGTGCAATCGCGGCAATGCCTCTTGCTTTTGAGCCTTCAGCATCAAAAATATCCACTGAATTTTCGTGCCAACGTACCGTTTTCAGATCGTCTAAAATATGTGCTTGTGCAACCAATTCATCTTTATCTTCGGCATAAAACGCTAGCACTTGGTACACATCATTTTGTTGATAATAGGTTTTATCAACTTGATAATCTGTGGTGATCGGATCAAGCGCGTGCTTTAACATTGGCGTAATTTCAGAAACACGAATTTTATCATTAGAAACAAAGGCATAGGCAATATTATGAAGCTCAAAGAAATCCACTAACCGCTGAACTTTTTCTGTTGGAATCGGGTGCTTTTCAATCACCTCATCGTTATGTACGGCAAATTGTCCATTGGTAGTAACAAAGGTGCGAATGCCTTCTTGCTCTACTATTTCATTAATTTTAGCTGGAAAGCTGCAACGTGCACGCCCAGTTGCAATGCCAACCAAAATGCCATTCGCTTGCAATTTTTGAATAGCAAGTCTAGCGCTTTCTGGAAAATGTACTTTATTTTTCACAAATAAAGTTTCATCAATATCAAAAAAAACCGCTTTAATTTGCTTACGATAATTCGGTACTGTCATTTTTATCCTCTTCTTATCTAAATTTTGAGCAAATTTTACCATTTTTTGCGATCAAGATCGGAAAATTGATCAGAAAAAGTTTTTTTCTCAGAAAAATCAATTATAGTGAGTTCAACCAAAAGAGAAGTGCGGTGGAAAAATTGGTGAATTTTTTCGGTTTTCGTTGTGTATTATGCCAACAAGTTTTATCACAAGCGAAACAGGGTATATGCACAACTTGCAGTAAAGCAATGAAACGTTACATCTATTGTGGTTGTTGCGGAATGCCAACCCCGAGTTACGTTAAACATTGTGGACATTGCACAACTGCTACTCCTCTTTGGGATCAAATAGTCATTATAAGCAAATATGATCCTCCTATATCGGAATTAATTCAGCAATTCAAATTCCACCATCTCTTTTGGTTAGACAGAACCTTAGCACGCTTGCTTCTGTTAGCTGTTTATGAAGCAAGACGCCAGCATTCCCTACACTTTCCACAAGCGATTTTTCCCGTGCCATTGCACCATTTTCGTCAATGGAGGCGAGGTTATAATCAAGCTGATTTAATCGCCAAATGCTTAGCCAAATGGCTGAATATTCCTTGCCATTCGCACTTTATTCAACGGATAAAACGAACACCGCCTCAGCTTGGTTTAAACGCTAAAGCGCGCAGACAAAATTTAAAACACGCCTTTAAATTTGCTAATCAAGAGATAAATTATCGTTCCATTGCGTTGGTTGATGATGTGATCACCACAGGTTCAACCTTAAACGAAATCGCTAAACATTTTCGTCAATTAGGGGTGGAAAATATTCAAGTTTGGGGGTTAGCGCGGGCTTTCCATACTTAGCAATTCCTTGATTATAGAAAACACCGAATAAAAGAAAAGGTGGAAAAAAAGTCTATCTAGCGGTATGATGCCTGACTATCTAGCTCAAGTATTACTGAGGAATAAATAATGCAACAAATTACGATTTCTGACGCGGCGCAAGCGCATTTTCGCCGTTTATTAGATCAGCAAGAAGAAGGTACGAATATCCGCATTTTTGTGGTGAATCCCGGCACGCCAAGTGCGGAATGTGGGGTGTCTTATTGCCCACCAAACAGCGTGGAAGCGACAGATACAGAAATGAAATATGATACTTTTTCCGCCTTTGTTGATGAAGTGAGCTTACCATTTTTGGAAGACGCGGAAATTGATTATGTTACAGAAGAATTAGGCTCGCAGCTTACCCTTAAAGCGCCAAATGCGAAAATGCGTAAAGTGGCAGATGATGCACCTTTAATTGAACGCGTGGAATATGTTATTCAAACCCAAATTAATCCGCAACTAGCAGGGCACGGTGGGCATATCACCTTAATTGATCTGACTGAAGATGGTTATGCAATTTTACAATTTGGCGGTGGCTGTAACGGCTGTTCAATGGTCGATGTGACGCTAAAAGATGGCATTGAAAAACAGCTGGTGAGCTTGTTCCCAGATGAATTAAAAGGGGCGAAAGACGTAACCGAACATCAACGCGGTGAGCATTCTTATTATTAATCGTAAAACAAACAAAAGGCACGGGTTCTCCCGTGCCTTATTTGTTATAACTCTGGGTCAAAATTAATCGCCCCTGCATAATTAAGTTGTCGCCACGCTTCATAAACAGCCACTGCAACAGAATTAGATAAATTCATACTACGGCTATTTTCTGTCATTGGAATACGAATTTTCTGTTCCATTGGCATTTCGTCTAAAATCGCCATTGGAATACCGCGGGTTTCCGGCCCAAACATTAAATAATCCCCAGCTTGAAAGGAAACTTGGCTATGTGCTAGCCGCCCTTTGGTTGTCATCGCAAACAGGCGTTTAGGCTGTTCCGCTGCAAGAAAATCGGAAAAGGTTTTGTGCTTTTTAATTTCTGCAAATTCGTGATAATCCAATCCTGAACGGCGTAACCGTTTGTCGTCCCAAGTAAAGCCAAGTGGCTCAATTAAATGTAAACGAAAGCCAGTATTCGCACAAAGACGGATAATATTCCCTGTATTTTGCGGAATTTCTGGCTCATATAGCACAATATCTAACATAATTTTTTCTCATTCAATTTCGGTGTGCGAATTTTACCGCTGAATAATGAAAGATCAAAATAATAAAAAAACCACCGCACTTTAAAATTAAGCCCTCACAATGGAGGGCTTGGAAATTAGTCGGAAACTTTTTTTGCTTTAAACAAGGTGCATAACACAACCATTAGCAATGTTGGCAGTAACCAGGTTAAGCCCTCTTGATGTAATGGCACTTTTTCTAATAGGCTTTGAATAAAGTGCGGTAATAATTCCATATTTTTTAGGCTATCTGTAATACTAAACAAGGCGGTAATTCCAATAATTAAGTTATAACCTGTGCGGCTAATGCCTAATTTTTCGCGTAACAGTTGCATTGCAACGAGCATAATGGCGATAGGGTAGATCAGCAATAACGCAGGAATTGTAACGCGTAATAAGGTGTTTAGCCCTGTTTCGGAAATAATAATGGTGCTGATGGTAAATAACACCACAAAGAACGTGTAATTTAAACGTGGGTGGAATTTTGAGAAATAGTCCGCACAAGCACTGGTTACGCCCACAAGGGTGGTTAAATTGGCTAAAAGCACGATACCACTCATAATCCAAGAGCCCTCACGCCCAAACAATACGTTCACATATTGAGCGAAAAGCTGGCCGCCATTGCTTGAGGTTTTTGCAACTTGCTCCCCTGTTGCACCTAAATAGAATAAGCACAAATAAAGCAAACTGAGTAGCACAACGGAAACCGTGCCTGCAATCAGCGTGTAGCGCACAATCGCTTTTTTATCTGACACGCCTTTCACTGCCAAAGCGCGCGCCACAATACCACCAAATGCCATTGCAGAAAGTACGTCCATCGTTTGATAACCGCCGATCAAACCTGTGGCAACTGCTGAATGATCTTGATAAGCGCCACTTGGCTCAACGATCGGAGAAAGCGGATAATTGACCACTTCAAAGGCAACAATCACCAATAAAACAAGCAAAGCTGGCGCCATAAATTTCCCAATACTGGAAATCATTGTGCTGCGCCCAAGCATAAATCCCATACCAATTAAATTAAAAATCGTTACAAAAATAATATGGGAATATTCGCCAGAGAATAAATTCAACGGCTGCCAAGCCATTTCATAAGCCACATTGGTTACCCTTGGCATTGCAAAAGTTGAACCAATCACCAAATACAAAATTGTCCAGAATGTAACGTGCGCCCATTTTGGCAAATCAACCGATAGCGCCTCGCCACGCCCTTTTAAGGTAACAACAATCAAGGTGATGAAAGGCATTAACACACCGGTTAATAGAAAACCTAACGCGCCCCAAAACCATACATTCCCTGCGTGATAGCCTTCCATTGGTGGAAAAATAATGTTTCCTGCCCCTAAAAATAGGGAGAAAATCATCATTCCCAAAACAGCAATATCTTTTCCAGATAACATTTTATTAACCTCTAAAAATCAAGTATTTAATTTTATATGAATGAATAAACCAAATGATTTTTCACTAGAAAACCGAGAAGTTATAGGGTTTTATGATTTTTTTGTCAAGGTGGATTTAATTTTTTCAGGAATTATCACAGAAAATCTGAAAATTACTTAAAAGTAAGGGGAAAAATTGGACAATATTTAAAAATTTATCCATCACACAAGAAAAGTAAAAAGGAATTATGTTTAACTATAATTCCTTTACTGAATAGAAATATCAAAGGGTTTTCACAAATTTCTTCAAATAAGCACGAAACTCACTGCCCAGTTTAGGATGATTTACGCCATATTCCACAAAGGCTTGCATATAGCCTAATTTGTCCCCGCAATCGAAATTGCCACCTGTTTGATAAAAGGCCTCAACAGTTTCTTTTTCGATTAACATATCAATAGCATCGGTGAGCTGAATCTCATCGCCCACGCCCACTGGCGTTTTTGCCAATAGATCCCAAATGCTTGCGGAGAACACATAGCGCCCCACCACAGCAAGATTAGACGGCGCATCTTCCACCGCTGGTTTTTCTACGATGCGTTTAATCTTCGCGCTTTCGCCAGGGTTAAACTGCACGCCTTCGCAATCGACAATACCATAACTACTGATGTCTTGCTCAGATACTGGCTCAACCAAGATTTGGCTGGCGTTGGTTTCTTGAAAGCGTTTGATCATTGCCGCGAGGTTTTCTTTACGCTGATCAGCACTGAAATCGGTGAGTAATACATCAGGCAGCACCACCGCAAAAGGCTCTTTACCCACAACAGGCAAGGCACATAACACCGCGTGCCCTAAGCCTTTAGCATTACCCTGACGAACGTGCATAATGGTTACGTCTTTCGGGCAAATAGAACGCACTTCTTCTAATAATTGGCGTTTTACCCGCTTTTCCAACATTGTTTCCAATTCAAAAGAGGTATCAAAATGGTTTTCAATGGCATTTTTTGAAGAGTGGGTAACAAGGACAATTTCTTTTACCCCTGCTGCCGCGCACTCATTCACCACATACTGGATCAATGGCTTATCCACAAGGGTTAGCATTTCTTTAGGAATGGCTTTTGTCGCAGGTAACATTCGCGTCCCAAGACCTGCAACAGGAATAATGACTTTCATTGGTTTTCCTTTTGTAAAAATTTCTAAAAAAACAACCGCACTTTAATAATGGGGTCGTTGCAAAAATAGCAAAGCGGCTATCTCAGATAGCCACTTTGATAAGCGATGCCGCAAACAAAAGTGCGGTGCTTTTTTCGCAAATTATTGACGTAATAATGCCAGAATTTCTTCTGTTTTTTCCGCCATTAACTCTTTATCGCCACGCGTTTCAAGGTTTAAACGTACCACAGGTTCAGTGTTTGATGTACGCAAATTGAAACGCCAATTTGGATATTCAATGCTGATACCATCAATTTCATCTACTGAAATCGCCTCTTTTTCATAGGCGGCACGAACACGGGCGATTGCCGCTTTGGCATCGGTTAATTTACTATTAATTTCGCCCGGAGATGGGAAAGTATTAATACTTTCATTAACTAATTCGCCTAATGATTTGCCTGTGGTACACACAAGTTCCATCACTAATAACCAAGGGATCATTCCACTGTCGCAGTAGAAGAAATCACGGAAATAGTGGTGTGCGCTCATTTCCCCACCATAAATGGCATCAACGGCACGCATTTTTTCTTTAATGAAAGAGTGGCCTGATTTCGACATTACTGCCTCACCGCCATTTTCTTCCACCAATTTAACCGTATTCCAAATTAAACGTGGATCATAAATGATTTTCGCCCCTTTATTTTTTTGCAAGAAGGCTTGACCAAGTAACCCAACAATGTAGTAACCCTCAATAAAGTTACCATTTTCATCGAATAAGAAACAGCGGTCAAAATCACCGTCAAAGGCAATGCCCATATCCGCTTTATGCTCAAGTACGGCATCAATGGTATCTTGACGATTTTCGTGCAAGATTGGGTTTGGAATCCCATTTGGGAATGTACCATCTGGATTGTTATGCACTTTAATAAATTCCACCGGCACACGTTTTGCTCGGAATTGCGCTTCAATGGCATCAATAACGTGCCCTGCTGCGCCATTTCCTGAGTTAATCACCAATTTCATTGGTTTTAAATTATCTAAATTGATATAAGATAATAAATGCTCAACGTAATCACCTAACACGGAAAGTTGCTTATATTCACCACGTTGCGTAACAGGTGGAAAATTATTTTCCTCTGCTAAGCGTTGAATATCAGCAAGCCCAGTATCCGCACTAATTGGACGTGAACCCTCACGCACCAATTTTAAGCCATTGTAATCCATCGGATTATGGCTTGCGGTTACTTCAATTCCGCCATCGGCTTTAAGAAAAGAAGTGGCGAAGTAAACTTCCTCGGTTCCCGTTTCGCCTAAATCAATCACGTTTACCCCAGAGTCTAATAGACCGTTTGTTACGGCACTTTTTAATTCTTTACTGGTTAAACGCACATCACCACCAACAACGATAGTTTTAGGCTTTAAAAACTGTCCAAATGCTCGACCAATGCGATAGACAATATCCACATTCAATTCATCGCCCAAACGACCACGAATATCATACGCTTTAAAACAAGTTAATTTACCCATAACATCCACTTCCTTTTCTTAATTAAGATGATTGCTCATCTTTTGCTTCTCTAATACGTTGGTAAATTTCTTCTCGATAGACAGACACTTCTTTTGGGGCATTCACACCCACTTTGATCTGATTACCACGAACACTTAATATCGTAATAGAAATCTCATCACCAATGAGTAAGCTTTCGCCAACTTTTCTGGTTAAGATTAGCATACAACCTCCTCATTTCCTTTATTCGACATCCCTATCGATCATTTACCCCTTATATCCAAGGGTACATCACCCCTAAATATTACCGTACTTATGCTCACAACGTGATGACTGAAATGCAAAGTTGTGAGCTACGGCACAAAATTTTTATTTTATAAGTGAGAATTTAACCAGTCAGCGCAAACGGCAAGGGCTTTTTCGACATTCTCAGGCTGTGAACCGCCTGCCATTGCCATATCAGGACGACCACCGCCTTTTCCGCCTACTTGCTGAGCCATCAGATTAACAAGCTCACCTGCTTTGACTTTTGCAGTTAAATCAGCAGTTACGCCTACCACTAAATTTACTTTACCTTCAAATACAGAAATAAAGGCTATCACCGCAGAGCCAAGTTGATTTTTCAAATCATCAACCATTACACGCAGCGATTTTGTTTCCACACCGTCAAGTTGCTGTAATACCACGGAAACACCGTTAATTTTCACCGCACTTTTTGCAATATCCGATCCAGCTTGCATCGCAGCTTTCTCTTTGAGTTGTTGCAATTCTTTTTCTGCTTTCTTCGCTTTGTCTTGTAATTGTTGGATTTTATCCGTCAGCGAAGAAACATCAGATTTTAATAAGTCTGCGCTTTGATTTAGCGCACCAAGCTGTTGGTGAAGCCAATCAATGGCAGTTTCGCCCGTTACTGCTTCAATACGGCGAATACCCGCTGCAATAGCACTTTCACTGATGATTTTGAATAAACCTATTTCACCAGTATATTGAGCGTGAATCCCGCCACAAAGTTCAATAGAAAAATCACCCATTGTGAGAACACGCACTTGTTCAGCGTATTTTTCTCCAAATAATGCCATTGCACCTTTTTCTTTAGCGGCATCTAAATCCATAATTTCTGTTTGAATAGGGTGATTAGCGCGCACTTGTTGGTTGACTAATTTTTCCACTTCAAATAGTTGTTCTTTAGAAATGGCTTCAGGTTGTGCAAAGTCAAAACGCAATAAATTGTCTGATACCAATGAACCTTTTTGTGCAACGTGCTTGCCTAGCACTTGGCGTAATGCGGCGTGTAACAAGTGCGTTGCACTGTGGTTTAAGGAAATTTGTTTACGGCGCGCTACATCAACAACCGCATTCACCGATTGCCCAACGCTTAATGTGCCTTCTGCAAGCGCACCAATATGCCCAAATACTTGACCATATTTTTGCGTATCGGTAACGTTGAATAAGAAGTTTTGCCCTTCTAAACGCCCTGTATCGCCCACTTGACCACCAGACTCCGCATAAAATGGGGTATTTTCCAAAATTACCACCGCACTTTGTCCTGCGCTGATTTGTTCTACCGGTTTGCCCTCGTAGAAAAGTGCGGTAACTTTTGCAAGACTTTCTGACTCGCTATAACCTTCAAATGCGGTTGAACCGTCCACACGAATGACGTTGTTATAATCCATACCAAATTGGCTGGCTGATTGCGCGCGCTGGCGTTGTGCTTCCATTTCACGTTCAAAGCCGGCTTCATCAATAGTGATGCCACGTTCACGGCACACATCGGCTGTAAGATCGAGTGGGAAACCAAAGGTATCATAAAGTTTGAATGCCACTTCGCCAGAAAGCACGCCGTCTTTCACTTGGCTTAAGGCGTCATCTAATAGCGCTAAACCACGCTCTAAAGTGCGCGCAAATTGCTCTTCTTCTAAACGTAAAACCTTTTCAATATGCGCTTGATTTTCTTTGATCTCTTGACCTGCTTCTGCCATCACTTCTGCAAGAGTTGGCACAAGTTTGTAGAAAAAGGCTTCTTTCGCGCCAAGTAAATGTCCGTGGCGTACCGCACGGCGGATAATACGGCGCAACACATAACCGCGCCCTTCGTTAGAAGGCAATACACCATCTGCGATCAAATAAGCGCACGAACGAATATGGTCTGCGATAACGCGCAAGGATTTATTACCTAAATCTTTCTCGCCTGTTAATTCTGCCGCTTTTGCGATAAGTGTTTTAAAAATATCAATATCGTAGTTGGAATTAACGTGCTGTAACACGGCGGTAATACGCTCTAAGCCCATTCCTGTATCCACAGACGGTTTTGGTAATTTTTCCATTGTGCCGTCTGCTTGACGGTTGAACTGCATAAATACGATATTCCAGATCTCAATATAGCGATCGCCATCTTCTTCAGGTGAACCCGGTGGGCCACCCCAAATATGATCACCGTGATCGTAGAAAATTTCAGTACAAGGGCCACACGGGCCTGTATCACCCATTTGCCAGAAGTTATCTGACGCATAAGGCGAGCCTTTATTATCACCAATGCGAATAATGCGCTCTGCTGGCACGCCAATTTGTTTATGCCAAATGTCATAAGCCTCATCATCGGTTTCATACACGGTAACCCAAAGTTTTTCTTTTGGTAAACCTAACCACGCATCTGATGTGAGATATTCCCACGCAAAATGAATGGCATCTTGTTTAAAATAATCACCAAAGCTGAAATTTCCTAGCATTTCAAAGAAGGTGTGATGACGCGCGGTATAGCCCACGTTTTCTAAATCGTTATGTTTTCCGCCTGCACGTACACAGCGTTGTGCGGTTGTCGCACGGCTGTAAGGGCGCTTGTCTAAACCAAGAAATACATCTTTAAATTGGTTCATTCCCGCGTTGGTGAACAATAATGTTGGATCATTTTCAGGGACAAGCGAACTGCTTGGGACAATTTGGTGTCCTTTACTATGGAAAAAATCGAGAAAAGATTTTCTAATTTCTGCGGTTGTTTTCATTAAATTTTGCCTTATTCTATCTTCATTAAATTCGTTGTGAATTGTGCTATTTTGGCACATTTTTTGCAATTTAGAAAAAACATTTTTCAATCCTAAAAATAAAAAGGACCTGCACTTTTAGTGATGAAATTCTTCATCGCCAAAGTACAGATCACAAGTGAGAATAAATCAGCTAAATTACTATTCTTCGCGTAATGGAACAACTAACATATCAACATTAATAGTATTCATTACTTGGCGAGTAGAAGACATCAATTTGCTCCAGAAATCTTGGTGATGACCGGTTACTAATAAATCCACATCATATTTATCAATAGCGTCAGCCAAAACCTGTCCTAAATCACCGCTACCACTTAATTTCTCTGAAACAGGATAACTAGATTGCTCCGCTAATTGCACCAACGCTTGGTGAGTTTCAGTGGAAATACGGTCTTGCATTGAAGACATATTCACATCAATTAACCCCGTATAAAGATCAGAGAAATTTACATCAACGTGGATAATGGATAATCTTGCCTCATTGCGTTTTGCAACACCCGCCGCTTTTTCCACTAAGAATGCACTTTCTTCAGAAAGATCAACAGCAACTAAAATGTGTTTGTACATAACTAACTCCTTATCTTCTTGAGAGGTTAATCAACTTCTTTTATGGTAATACTAACACTAGTGCTATAAAAAAAATATGCACTGGATCACGTTTTAGAAAAAACATTTATTTTTATTTGTAAAAAAATAGCAATCCGCCATAAATTTTTACTCAAGCCCGCTAAACATTGTGCTATTATCGCCCCACTTCTTGCACGCCAACCGCAACAAATAAAGGACCAAAATGAACCATTCTATTCAAGATTTTGTACAACTCATTGCCAAACTACGCGATCCAAATGGAGGCTGTCCTTGGGATCTAGAGCAAACTTATCAATCAATGATCCCTTGCTTATTAGAAGAAAGTTATGAAGTGGTCGAAGCCATTGAACAGCAAAACACAGCAAATTTGCGCGAAGAACTGGGCGATTTACTGCTCCAAGTGGTCTTTTTCAGCCAACTTGCCAAAGAAGATAAGTTGTTCACCTTTGATGATGTGGTCAATGGAGTGGCAGAAAAAATTCTGCGCCGCCACCCACACGTTTTTGGTGAAGAAAAAGCCCACAACGAACAAGAAGCGCTCAGCCATTGGAACAAGGTTAAAGCGGAAGAAAACAAAACTCGTCAATCCATTTTAGACAACATTCCCCACGCTTTCCCTGCCTTAATGCGCGCAGAAAAATTACAAAAACGCTGCGCCAAAGTGGGATTTGATTGGGATAACGTGCAACCTGTAATCGCCAAAGTGCAAGAAGAATTACAAGAAGTGCAAGCTGAGCTTGCTCGCCCACAACAAGATCAGGCAAAAATTGAAGAAGAAATCGGTGATTTGCTTTTTTCTGTCGTTAATTTAAGCCGCCATTCAAAAACTGCGCCAGAAGAAGCCTTACGCAAAGCCAATCAAAAATTTGAACGCCGTTTTCGTCAACTAGAAACCTTAGCAAAACAGCAAGGAAAATCTTTACAAACCAGCACACTAGCAGAACTTGATCTATTGTGGGACGAAGTGAAAAAACAAGAAAATAAGTAAAAATTCCACCGCACTTTAATTTTTCCTCGTTCTTCTTTAATCTCCCGCTAACTTCTCTTTACAAAAACGGGAGATTATTTCTTTATTGCATCAATCCATAAACCATAAAAATAAAAAACGGCGTGTTGTTTAAACACACCGTTTATTTCAAACGCAATTCTTGAAGAAATTAGAAGCCGGCTTGTTTTTCTAATTGTTCAACTAAAGCATCATCAAGATTTAACGCCGTGGCAAGATTAGCAAGAAAAACAATTTCTTTACGATCTAACTCACCGCACACCACACGAGCTGCCAAATAAACTTGTGAAGCCAAGGCTGTGTCGTTGCCTACTTGTTGTGCAATTTGTGCGATAGAAATAGGTTGCTCAATTTGTTGCTGCAACCAGTGATAGACTTCAGGATCATTGCCCGCTTCCGTGATGATGAGTTGTTTTTCCTCATCGGTAATCGCCCCATCAGCAGCCGCCGCTGCAATCATCGTTTGCAAAATTAACTGCCCTGAAGTTGCTTTTTCTGCGGTACCCACAAAGGTTTCTTCGCTAAGCGTGGAATCAAGTGCGGTAGAATTTTGTGAATTTTTTTGCTGATATTGTTGATAAGCCTGATAGGCTAAGCTACCTAGTGCCGCAAGAGAACCTAACTTTGTCAGACTTGCTCCACCGTTACGTCCAAAAATCATTGAAAGTAAGCCAATCGCTGCTGCACCGCCGCCTACTTTGGTAATTTTATCTGCGGTGGAATTGCCGTTCATTGTTTTGCCTAACTGATCTTTAGCTACGTTGAATACTTGATTTAAAATTTGGTTAAAGTCCATAGAAGTTTCCTCTCGTTATCATCTTTCCTAATATTGTCAATTTATTCGCCAATTAGTTCATTTTATTTTGCCCATTAGAGAAAGTGCGGTGCATTTTTTGCAAATTTTTTATCAACAAAAAAGCCAGCATCATAGCTGGCTTTCTATTTAAAACAAGTGATTATCCTTGTGAAGAAATGCGTTTCATATCTGTCATATAACCACGCAATTCTTGACCGATTAGCTCAATTGGGTGGTTGCGGATTGCATCATTCACATCGCGTAAAGTGATGTTGTCGATTTCCACCGTTGGTGTTGGTTCACCTAAATCACCGCGTTGCAAATGTTGCATTACCGTTTTGGCTAAAATTGGGGTTGCTACATTAGCGAATAAATAGTTACCGTATTCCGCCGTGTCTGAAATTACCACGTTCATTTCGTATAAGCGTTTACGCGCAATGGTGTTGGCGATTAATGGTAATTCGTGTAAGGATTCATAATAAGCAGATTCTTCAAAAATACCTGCAGAAACCATGGTATCGAACGCCAATTCTACGCCGGCTTTTACCATTGCTACCATTAATACGCCGTTATCAAAATATTCTTGTTCGCTGATTTTGATTCCGTCCGCTTTTGGTGCATTTTCAAAGCCAGTTTTGCCCGTTTCTTCACGCCATTTTAATAGGTTTGCATCGCCGTTTGCCCAGTCTTCCATCATCACACGAGAAAACTCGCCGCTGATAATGTCGTCCATATGTTTTTTGAATAAGAAGTCTAATTCTTGCTTAATTTCTTCCGCAAGTTCAAAGGCACGCAATTTCGCACTGTTAGATAAGCGATCCATCATTAAAGTGATACCGCCTTGTTTGAGTGCTTCGGTGATAGTTTCCCAACCGAATTGCACCAATTTTCCAGCATAAGCAGGATCTTTGCCGTCTGCGACTAATTTGTCATAGCAAAGGATTGAACCGGCTTGCAACATATCGCAAAGAATGGTTTGCTCACCCATTAAGTCAGATTTTACTTCTGCCACGAATGAAGACTCTAACACGCCGGCACGGTGTCCGCCTGTGGCTGCCGCCCAAGCCTTAGCAATCGCCATACCTTCGCCTTTCGGGTCATTTTCAGGGTGAACCGCGATAAGCGTTGGCACACCAAAACCACGTTTATATTCTTCACGCACTTCTGTTCCTGGGCATTTTGGCGCAACCATCACAACGGTAATATCAGGACGAATTTGCTCACCCACTTCCACAATGTTCAAACCGTGTGAATAACCTAATGCCGCACCTTCTTTCATTAAACCCATTACATCTGCAATCACTTTGCTGTGCTGTTTATCAGGGGTGAGATTAATCACTAAATCCGCAGTAGGGATTAATTCTTGATAAGTGCCCACTTTGAAACCGTTTTCAGTGGCACGTTGGAAAGAAGCACGTTTTTCTGCAATGGCCTCAGGGCGTAGCGCATAGCTGATGTCTAAGCCTGAATCACGCATATTTAAACCTTGATTTAACCCCTGCGCACCACAACCTACGATGACAATTTTTTTGCCTTTTAAGAAATTCGCTTCATCAGAAAACTCTTCACGATCCATAAAACGACAGCGACCTAATTGGTCTAACTGTTGGCGCAAATTTAATGTATTGAAATAATTAGCCATTTTTTTATCCTTTTGGTTAAGTTGGTTTACAAAATAATCAATGACAGATTATACCTTTATAAAGATTGCGTAAATTGATATTATTGGAACTTAATGTTGCGGTTTCTGCAATATATAGTTAGTAAATTAATGTTGTTGATCATTCCCCGTGTAAATTGCCTGAGCAAAAATAAAATTTTTAGAAAAGTAACGCCTGAACGCAGCGTAGCGAGTATGGGCTTACTTTTCGTTAAGAAAATTTTATTGGTGCGAAGAACAGCAATTTAGTCGGGGTTCCTTTTTCTTTGCTTACTTTCTTTTGGGAAAGCAAAAGAAAGTAAGTCGCCAACGGCGAAATCCGTTATTCATATAAAAGGAAAAAACCAATGAACTTCCAAGATCTAAAACTTTTCATCGACCTAGCGGAAAATAAAAATTTCGCTAAAACTGCAGGGCAGCATTATATGTCGCCCTCCACCCTTTCACGGCAAATTAAACGGCTTGAAGAAGAACTGGGTGAGCCGTTGTTATTGCGTGATAACCGCAAAGTTTCGCTCACTCCAGCAGGCGAGCTATTTTTGCAATTTGCTTATCCACAATGGCAACAATGGCAATCTTTAAAACAGCAATTTCGTTCTAATCAGCAGGAACTGCAAGGGGAGCTGCGCTTATTTTGCTCGGTAACGGCGGCTTATAGCCATTTGCCGCAAATGTTAGAAAAATTCCGCTTGCGTTATCCTAAAGTGGAAATTCAGCTCACAACAGGCGATCCTGCGATGGCGCTAGAGATGATTCAAAGCCAGCAAGTGGATTTAGCCCTCGCAGGGCGGCCAGCACACTTACCGCAAAATGTGATGTTTCATCATATTGATGATATAACCCTTTCTCTTATCGCCCCACGCGTTGCCTGTGCCACCACACAATTATTGCAACAAACCCCCATTGATTGGCAAAAAATCCCCTTTATTTTGCCGGTGGAAGGACCTGCTCGACAGCGGATTGATCAGTGGTTTCAACAGAAAAAAATCAAACACCCGAAAATTTATGCCACCGTATCAGGACACGAAGGGATCGTGTCAATGGTGGCGCTTGGTTGCGGCGTGGCGTTATTGCCTGATATTGTGATCCAAAATAGCCCGCTTAATTTACAGGTTTCCACTTTGGAGATTGATATTCCTGTACAGCCATTCGATTTAGGGATTTGCGTACAAAAGAACTTACTCAATTTGCCCTTAGTTCGTGCATTTTGGCAAATGTTGGGGTAAAGTGCGGTAAGAATTTGGTGAATTTTAGGTGGATTATGGTAAAAGGTATCGGTTTTTCTCTTTTGGCCTCAATGTTGTTTGGCTATATTTATTATTTTTCCACATTATTATTGCCATTAAGCGGCGAAGATATTTTTGGCTATCGTGTTGTTTTTACAGCACCTTTTGTGATTGCCGCCGTGTTCATTTTCCGCCAAAAATATATGTTGATCGCTCACCTAAAACGCATCAAAGCACAACCTTGGTTATTGCTGGTTTTTTTGTTTAACGGCAGCATTATGGGCTTTCAAATGTGGCTTTTTTTATGGGCACCAAACAACGGCGGTGCATTGAGCGTTTCCCTTGGTTATTTGCTACTGCCCCTCGTTTTAGTGGCGGCAGGGCGAATTTTCTTTAAAGAACGCATTTCCCCGCTGAAATTTCTTGCCATCATCATCGCTGCCATTGGCATCGCCTTTAACATTAGCGCAAAGGGCGGACTTTCTTGGGAAAGCATTGCCGTTTGCACTTACGCCGTTTATTTTATGGTTCGCAAATGGTTCGGCTTTAACGACATCACCAGCTTTGCCATTGAAATGGTATTGACCTTGCCCGTGTGTATCTATTTCGCCGCGCAAGTAAACATTGCAGAAGTGCGGTTGGTTAATCCGAATATTTTATCGTTATTATTTCTGCTCGGCTTACTCAGCGGCATTGCCTTTAATGCTTACATCGTTGCCAGCAGCCTATTGCCGATCAACGTGCTAGGATTACTCGGCTACGCTGAACCCATAATGATGCTCGCCGTTTCCCTATTCATCGGAGAAAATATTGACGCCGAAAATTACCCGCTCTTTTTATCTTTAATGATCGGTATGGGGCTGATCATCATTGATGGATTACGAGCAATGCAACGAAAAACAGTTCCCCCCATTTCCTAAACGCCCTCATATTTTCCATACAAAAGGAAATATAAAGTGCGGTGGAATTTTGCGGAGTTTTTATCGCAACAGACTATCCTTAATAGAAAGAAACAAAAGGGCGAATCATTCGCCCCAAAAAATCCTAAAAAAGCACCGCACTTTTGTTTTAGCTTAACTGCCTAATATCGTTTCAATCTCTTCCTGCACAGCAAACCACTCCATTTCGACTTCGTCTAGCTGTTTTTTGTATTCCGCTTGGTCTTTTAAAAGTGCGGTGAGATTTTCTTTCATTTCTGCTTGGTATAGATCACCGTTGGCGAGCTGTTGCTCAATGTCTGCCAGCTTTTGTGATAGGGTTTCCATTTTGCTTTCCCATTGGGCGAGAGATTTTCGCAATGGTGCGAGCTGTTGGCGAAGTTCTGCTTCTTTACGTTTTTGCTCTTTACGATTTTGGCTATTGCTTTCTGTTTTGCCAGAAGATTGGCTTTGGCTATTTTGTTCGTTGAGCCATTTTTGATAATCGTCTAAATCGCCTTTAAACTCTTCCACTTGCCCATCGTGAACCAAATAAAATTCATCAACGGTGTTGCGTAATAAATGGCGGTCGTGGGAAACAATCACTAATGAGCCTTGATAATCCACCAAGGCTTCGGTTAGGGCTTGGCGCATATCTAAATCTAAATGGTTGGTCGGCTCATCTAATAACAATAAATTTGGTCGCTGCCAAACGATTAATGCCAACACCAAACGTGCCTTTTCGCCGCCTGAAAAGGTGGCAATAGGCTCATTCACTTTATCGCCGTGAAAGGCGAAACTGCCGAGATAGGTGCGTAATTGTTGCTCCGTTTGTTGTGGGGCGAGCTGCTGCATATGCCAAAGAGCGCTTTCTTCCGCACGCAAGGTATCCAGCTGATGTTGGGCAAAATAACCAAGCTGTACGCCTTTTGCGAGCTGAATATTGCCAGAAAGTGCGGTGATTTCTCCCGCTAATAATTTAATCAGCGTGGATTTTCCTGCGCCATTTTTACCGAGCAAACCAATGCGCGAACCGGGAACGAGATTTAATTTGATTTGTTTCAGAATTTCCGTGGTTCGCCCGTTATTTTCATAACCTGCACTGACTTTTTCCATTGAAAGCAATGGGTTAGGCAACGCTAGCGGCTCACGAAATTCAAAAGTGAATGGATTATCCACATAAGCCGGGGCGATGAGTTCCATTTTCGCCAACGCCTTGACACGGCTTTGTGCTTGCTTTGCCTTGCTTGCTTTGGCTTTAAAGCGGTCAATATATTTTTGTAAATGCGAGATTTTTTGCTGTTGCTGACGGTATAACGCCGTTTGTTGGGCTAATTTTTCCGCCCGTTGTTTTTCAAAAGAAGAATAATCACCGGTGTATTCATTTATTTTTTGATTTTCAATGTGCAGAATTTTGTCCACCACAGGATCGAGAAAATCGCGATCGTGTGAAATCAGCACCAGCGTACCTTGATATTGTTGCAACCAACGTTCAAGCCAGATCACTGCATCTAAATCCAAGTGGTTGGTGGGTTCATCAAGTAGCAGTAAATCCGAGGGACATAGCAAGGCTTGTGCCAAATTAAGACGCATACGCCAACCGCCAGAAAAGGCACTTACCGGCTGGCTAAGTTCTTCTTGGCTAAAGCCTAATCCATTTAACAAAGCCGCCGCGCGAGCTTGGATTGTCCACGCATCAATGGTATCTAATTGTTCGTGAATGCGCGCAATGGCATTGCCATCATTGTTTTGATTGGCTTGCTCTAACTGTTGCTGTAATGCCACATATTGGCGATCGCCTAAAATAACATAATCCAAGGCGGAAATAGCAAGGGCTGGCGTTTCTTGGTTTACCCAAGCCAGTTGCCAGTTTGTGGGGTAACTCACTTCACCGCCCTCTGCACTAATTTCTTTTTTTAATAAGGCAAGTAGCGAAGATTTGCCACAGCCATTTTTACCCACTAAGCCCACTTTTTGCTTAGGATTAATGGTGGCGTTGGCATTTTCTAGCAAGGTCGTTTGCCCACGTTTTAACGAAAGATTGGTAAATAAAATCATTAAATTTCGGTTTATCTCTGATCAGCAAAGGGGTTATTTTCCACGTTTTTATAAAAATTGCCAATTATTCCAAATTTTTATTGGAAAATTTTTAAAAACCCTTTTCAACAATGTGATCTAGTTCAATTTTTTTCAATGAAAAACAGGCTATGATACGAAACGCTGTTTTACATCTTTGAGGTATAAAAATGACAAACGCTGAACTTATGCAAGAAGGCATAAACCTGATGCTTTCAGGAATGGGGTTCGTGCTGGTTTTCTTGTTAATCCTAATTTTTGCCATTGGATTAATGTCGAAACTGGTAAACCGCTTTTTTCCTGAGCCTGTTCTCACCCAGCCTTCCCCGATAAAAGCACAATCCACTCAAACAGATGATTTAGAAAGATTACGCCCAATTATTGTGGCGGCGATTGCTCATCATCGCCGTAATCAAGGGCTTTAAATTGATTAATTTGGAGAAAATACAATGACTGTTGAAAAGAAAAAAATTGCCGTAACTGATGTTGTGTTGCGTGATGCGCACCAATCCCTTTTTGCGACCCGTTTACGCCTTGATGATATGTTACCTATTGCTGCTGAACTTGATGAAATTGGCTATTGGTCGCTTGAAGCTTGGGGCGGCGCAACCTTTGACGCTTGTATTCGTTTTTTAGGGGAAGATCCTTGGGTGCGTTTGCGTGAACTCAAAAAAGCAATGCCAAAAACGCCATTACAAATGTTATTGCGTGGGCAAAATTTGCTTGGCTATCGCCATTATGCTGATGATGTGGTAGATCGCTTTGTGGAACGTGCCGTGCATAACGGAATGAGCGTGTTCCGTGTGTTTGACGCAATGAACGATCCACGTAATATGCAACAAGCCCTGAAAGCGGTACGCAAAAATGGCGGCCACGCACAAGGCACACTAAGTTATACCACAAGCCCCGTGCATACTTTACAAACTTGGCTTGATACCACAGAACAACTGTTAGAAATTGGTATTGATTCCCTTGTGATCAAAGATATGTCGGGCATTCTCACGCCAAATGAAGCCTATCACTTAGTTAGCGAAATAAAACAACGCTTTGATGTGCAACTTCATCTTCATTGCCACGCCACCACGGGAATGGCAGAAATGGCATTGTTGAAAGCCATTGAAGCGGGCGTGGACGGCGTAGATACTGCCATTTCTTCAATGAGTGGCACATACGGACACCCCGCCACGGAAGCCCTTGTTGCCACCTTAAAAGGCACGCCATATGACACGGGGTTAGATATTCAAAAATTAGAGAAAATTGCCGCTTATTTCCGTAATGTGCGTAAAAAATACCATAAATTTGAAGGCCAATTAAAAGGCGTGGATAGCCGTATTTTAGTGGCACAAGTGCCGGGCGGAATGCTCACTAACCTTGAAAGCCAATTAAAACAGCAAAATGCGTCCGATAAATTGGATTTAGTGTTGCAAGAAATTCCAAAAGTGCGGGAAGATTTGGGCTATATTCCATTGGTAACGCCAACCTCGCAAATTGTTGGAACACAAGCGGTGATCAACGTGCTAATGGGTGAGCGTTATAAAACCATCGCTAAAGAAACCGCTGGAATTTTGAAAGGTGAATACGGTCGCACGCCTGCCCCAGTGAATGCCGAATTGCAAGCTCGTGTATTGGAGGGTGCAGAGCCGATCACCGATCGCCCAGCGGATCACCTTGAGCCTGAAATGGAAAAACTCACCGCCGAAATCAAACAGCAAGCCAAAGAGAAAGGCATCAAACTGTCTGATAATGAAATTGACGATGTGCTTATTGTAGCATTGTTCCCACAAGTGGGTTTGAAATTCCTTGAAAATCGTGGCAACCCTGATGCTTTTGAGCCAGCACCAAGTGTGGAACAAGCGCCAGAAAAAACTTCACAAAAAACCACCGCACCTGTAAACCAATCTGCCGCTGGCGCAGCGGTTTATACGGTGGAATTAGAAGGCAAAGCCTTTGTGGTGAAAGTAAGCGAGGGTGGCGATATTAATCAAATCACCCCAGCTGCAACACCATCAGCTCAACCTGCACAAACAGCTCCACAGCCTGCCGCGCCGCAAGCCACACCGCAAGCAGCAAATGGTACGCCAGTGAATGCGCCAATGGCAGGCACTATTTGGAAAGTGGTGGCAACCGAGGGGCAACAAGTGGCAGAGGGTGATGTTTTGCTCATTCTCGAAGCAATGAAAATGGAAACCGAAATTCGTGCTTCGCAAGCGGGAACGGTGCAAAATATTAGCGTGAAAGCTGGTGATGCCGTTGCCGTGGGCGATACCTTATTAACGATTGCATAAGTGCGGGGTAAAAATGGAAAGTATTTTGTCTTTACTGCGTGGAATGGGCATTATGCACCTAGAGTGGGGACAGGCAGTGATGATTGCCGTCAGCCTGCTACTCTTGTGGCTTGCCATCGCACGCAAATTTGAACCCCTGTTATTGTTACCCATTGGCTTTGGTGGATTGCTCTCTAATATCCCTGAAGCAGGCTTAGCAATGACGGCATTGGATAACCTTTTGCATAACGGCACAGCTGAGCAACTTGCCATTGTAGCAAGCAAACTCGGTACCATTGCTGATCCTGCGTCCATTAAGACCGCACTTAACAATGCGCTGCCCTCTGTACAAAATGAATTGGAAGTAATGGCTGGGGATATGGGCTATTCCGCAGGCGTGTTGGCGTTGTTCTACAAAGTAGCGATTGGCTATGGCGTTGCACCGCTGATTATCTTTATGGGTGTAGGGGCAATGACCGATTTCGGCCCATTGCTCGCCAACCCACGCACGCTCTTATTGGGCGCAGCGGCACAGTTTGGCATCTTTGCTACGGTGTTAGGTGCATTAGGCTTAAACTGGCTGGGTATTATCGACTTCACCCTGCCACAAGCCGCCGCAATCGGCATTATTGGTGGAGCAGACGGCCCAACCGCCATTTACCTTGCGAGCAAACTCGCCCCTGAATTATTAGGTGCGATCGCCGTGGCAGCCTATTCTTATATGGCGCTCGTGCCATTAATTCAGCCGCCGATTATGAAAGCGCTCACTTCACAGCAAGAACGCAAAATCCGAATGGTGCAACTGCGCACTGTAAGCAACCGCGAAAAAATTCTTTTCCCGATTGTGCTATTAGTGCTGGTGGCGTTGCTCTTACCTGATGCTGCGCCATTATTGGGAATGTTCTGTTTTGGTAATTTAATGCGCGTCAGTGGCGTGGTGGAACGCTTAAACGACACCGCACAAAATGCGCTGATCAACATCGTTACCATTTTCCTAGGGCTTTCCGTTGGCGCGAAATTGGTGGCGGATAAATTCCTCCAACCACAAACCCTTGGGATTTTATTATTAGGAATGATCGCCTTTGCTATCGGCACCGCATCTGGCGTATTAATGGCGAAATTAATGAACCGCTTTAGCAAAAATCCAATTAACCCATTAATTGGCGCAGCGGGGGTTTCTGCCGTACCAATGGCCGCACGCGTTGCCAATAAAATTGGTTTAGAAGCCGATCACCAAAACTTCCTACTAATGCACGCAATGGGGCCAAACGTTGCAGGCGTTATTGGATCTGCCATCGCAGCAGGGGTAATGCTGAAATATATTTCAGCAATGATGTGATATAAAAGAAATAAAGCCAACTTTTATTTTAAGTGGCTTTATTTCTCGTTATAGAATTATCAAAATATAACTAAAGTTATTTCTCCTACCTCGTATCACTTTGCATAGCCTAACAACTAACCTAGAATCAACTCAATCTTCCTTTCCCGAATGGCGGTTTGGGCATTATCCAATAAATCTTTATCGCAAATAATGCTATCGAATTGTTCCAAGGCACAAATATGAAAAGTGGCACTTTTGCCGTATTTCGAGGAATCAGAAACCAGAACCTTTTTTTGGCTCGATTGTAAAATCGCCCGTTTGACAGGCAGCTTGCTTTCATCGGGGGTGGTGAGCCCTTTTAAATTCCACGATGACGTTGAGATAAAGGCAATATCAATCGAAAGCTGTCTTAAGAGTTGGGCGGCTAGTTCGCCAACGGAAGAATAATTGGCTTTGTTCACCGTTCCGCCGCAATGAATAAGGCGGCATTGTCCGTTTTTCATTAGAAAATCTGCGATAATAAAATCATTGGTTACCACCAAGAGATCTTCTCTATCTACAATTCGATGGGCGATTTCAAGTGTGGTTGTGCCTGCATCTAAATAGATTGTGGTGTTTTGGGGAATGGATTGTGCTGCGAACGCCCCGATCTTTTCTTTTTGCAAGGTGGAAAGCAAGGATTTTGCATTATGCGTTAGTTCATCGGATAAATGTTCCAACAATTTCACCCCGCCAGACACAGATACCACCAGCCCTTCTTGCTCCAATTTTTGAATATCGCGGCGAACGGTCATATGCGATACGCCCAATAACTCCACCAACTGCGTAATACTAATGATGTGGTGCTGGCGGATAAGGTTCAGTAATTGCTTTTGTCGCTCTGCTGGGATCATTTTATACTCCGAAAGGATTAATTTCTCTCATTATAACGCGTTGATTTTAAAATAATACTGCCTTATACCGCATTAACCTGTTATTTTATGCTTATTTTTTTGAACAAAATATCCAATCTAACACCATTCCTCCAAAAAACTTTTCAAAAATTAACAATATTTAACAATAAATGTTAAATATTGTGATCTTTATCGCAGTTTTTTATTTCAAAATAGATAAAATGAGTTACATCTTAATCATTGTTACAAAGGAGAATGGGTATGAAAAATTATTCAGTTGCCGTTATTGGTTTGGGCGCAATGGGTATGGGCGCTGCAAAATCTTGCGTAAATGCTGGCTTGGATACCTATGGCGTTGATCTCAATCCAGTCGTACTACAAACCTTAAAAGATCATGGGGCAAAAGCCGTTGGAAAAAGTGCGGTAGATTTTGCACAAGAATTAGATGCTGTGGTGTTATTGGTAGTCAATGCCGCGCAAGTTAAGGCGGTGTTGTTTGGCGAAAATGGTTTAGCACAGCACTTAAAACCAGATACAGCAGTAATGGTTTCTTCTACAATTTCTGCACAAGATGCGAAAGAAATTTCACAAAAATTAACAGAGTTAGGTTTACTTATGTTAGATGCGCCTGTTTCTGGTGGCGCTGCAAAAGCTGCGGCAGGAGAAATGACAGTAATGGCATCAGGTTCAAAACAAGCTTTTGAGAAATTACAGCCTGTATTAACTGCCGTTGCAGGTAAGGTTTATAACATCGGTGAAGAAATTGGTTTAGGCGCAACCGTGAAAATCATTCACCAACTCTTGGCTGGTGTACATATTGCCGCAGGTGCTGAAGCAATGGCTTTAGCGGCTAAAGCAGGTATTCCGCTTGATTTGATGTATGACGTTGTGACCAATGCGGCAGGTAATTCTTGGATGTTTGAAAACCGAATGAAACACGTTGTCGAAGGGGATTACACACCACTTTCAATGGTTGATATTTTTGTTAAAGATTTAGGCTTAGTGAATGACACGGCAAAATCGCTCCATTTCCCACTGCACTTGGCAAGCACGGCTTATTCAATGTTTACAGAAGCAAGCAATGCAGGCTATGGAAAAGAAGATGACAGCGCAGTGATTAAAATTTTTAGTGGTATCGAGTTACCCAAAAAGGAGGGAAATTAAGATGTTAGGTGTAATTGCAGATGATTTTACTGGTGCAAGTGATATTGCCAGTTTCCTTGTAGAAAATGGGCTTCGCACCGTTCAAATGAATGGTGTACCAACACAGCCTTTGCAAGATAGCGTTGATGCCATTGTCATTAGTTTGAAATCCCGTTCAAATCCAGCGAATGAAGCGATTCAACAATCTTTACAAGCGTTAGATTGGTTAAAGCAAAATGGCTGTTCACAGTTTTATTTTAAATATTGTTCCACCTTTGATAGCACAGAAAAAGGCAATATTGGGCCTGTTACAGATGCGTTATTAAAGGCGTTAAATGATGATTTCACGGTGATCACGCCGGCATTACCGATTAATGGTAGAACGATTTTTAATGGCTATTTGTTTGTGGGCGATGTGCTACTTAATGAATCTGGAATGCGCAACCACCCAATTACGCCAATGAAAGATGCCAATTTGCTCCGTTTAATGGATTCTCAAGCAGAAGGAAAAACGGGCTTAGTCGCTTATGCTGACATCATTCAGGGTAGTGAACAAGTTAAGGCGCGTTTCGCAGCATTAAAACAACAAGGCTGCCGTTATGCCGTGGTGGATGCCGTTGATAACCAACAGCTTGCGGTTTTAGCTGATGCTGTGGCTGATTTCAAATTGGTAACAGGCGGTTCTGGACTTGCAGCTTATATGGCTGCGCGTTTAAGTGGAGGTAAAAAAGGAGACAATGCGTTTACCCCAACAAAAGGAAAAACTGTCGTGTTGTCAGGCTCTTGTTCGGTAATGACTAATCAACAAGTAGAAAATTATCAGAAAAAAGCACCGCACTTATTCCTTGATGTAGAACAAGCCATTAATCATCCTGATTATGCGGACAAGCTATATCAATGGACGATGGAAAATTTAGATTCACCATTAGCACCAATGATTTATGCCACCGTTCCCCCTGAAAAACTTAAAGCTATTCAAAATGAATTTGGTGCAGAACGCGCCAGTCAGGCTATTGAACAAACCTTTGCGCGTTTGGCGGAAAAATTGAAAAACGCAGGCGTAACCAATTTCATTACGGCTGGTGGTGAAACATCTAGCATTGTGGTACAGCAACTTGGTTTTAGCGGTTTCCATATTGGTAAACAAATTGCGCCAGGTGTGCCTTGGTTAAAAGCGGTGGAAGAACCGATTTATCTTGCCTTGAAATCGGGCAATTTCGGCAAAGTAGATTTCTTTGAGTTTGCACAAGGAATGGCTGTATGACAGAACTAGAACAAAAAATTGAAATGGTGAACCTTGCTCGCTCATTTTATGAACGTGGTTATAGCGTTGGTGGAGCGGGAAATTTATCTGTTCGTTTAGATGAAAATCGGATTTTAGTGACGCCAACAGGTTCATCTTTAGGACGGCTTGTAGTAGAAAAATTATCTGTAGTGGATATGCAAGGCAACTGGCTTGCAGGCGATAAGCCTTCTAAAGAATATGTTTTTCATTTGACGTTATATCAGAACAATCCGCAATGCAATGCGGTGGTTCATCTTCATTCTACTTATTTAACCGCACTTTCTTGCTTGCAAGGGCTAGACCCCGACAACGCCATACGCGCCTTTACCCCTTACTATGTGATGCGTGTGGGGAAATTGCCCGTCATTCCGTACTACCGCCCCGGTGATGTCAATATTGCACGCGAATTAGGGGAACGTGCCTTATCGGGCAACGCCTTTTTATTGGCAAATCACGGCGTGGTGGTTACAGGAACAAGCTTGGTTGATGCTGTGGATAACACAGAAGAATTAGAAGAAACCGCCAAACTGTTCTTTATCTTAAAAGAACAAAATATCCGTTATCTCACTGATGCGGAAGTGAAAGATTTAGAAAACAGGGGGAAATAATTATGCCAAAATTTGCAGCTAATCTCACAATGATGTTTAACGAAGTGCCGTTTTTAGATCGCTTTGCCGCAGCAGCAGAGGCGGGCTTTCGTTATGTCGAATACCTGTGGCCCTATGATTATCCTGCCGAAACCTTAAAACAGCGGTTAGATCAGTTCGGCTTGAAACAAGTGCTATTTAACACCCCAGCAGGCGATGTGAGTCAAGGGGAATGGGGCGTTGCCGCTATTCCCGGACGGGAAGCCGATGCTCGCCGTGATATTGATTTAGCGTTGGAATATGCCCTTGCCCTAAATTGCCCAAATGTTCACGTGATGGCGGCAGTTGTGCCTGAAGGGGCGGATCGTGAGGCTTACAAAGCGACATTTATTGAAAATGTCCGTTATGCCGCAGAAAAATTTAAACCTCACGGCATCAAGGTATTACTTGAAGCCCTTAGCCCTGAAGTGAAACCGAATTATTTGCTTAAAAGCCAATACGATACGTTAGAAATCGTTGAGTTAGTTGATCGTGATAACGTGTTTGTACAGTTAGATTATTTCCATGCACAAAATGTTGATGGCAATTTATCCTGCTTAACGGACAAACTTGCTGGCAAATTTGCTCATATCCAAATAGCTTCCGTTCCTGATCGCCACGAACCCGATGAAGGGGAAATTAACTATCAATATATTTTCAATAAATTAGATGAGATGGGTTATGAGGGTTATGTTGGTTGTGAATACAAACCAAGAGCGAAAACCGAAGAAGGATTAGATTGGTTCGAGCCTTACAAAAAGGCATAGTACATTGCTTGCTAGGGTAAATTTCTAGCAAGCCCTTATCCACGTTGATGAACAAGGAGAATCATTATGTTTATGTTTCTATCTCACCCTTTAGATCCGAAAGACGTTGCTTGGCCCGGTGAACCTGTTGTGAAAGTAACCAGATGCACGGATGTTACTGAAGATTGCCCATTTAGTAGTTTTATTAGTGAAATACCCAATCATTGTGGCACCCATATGGATGCACCACGCCATTTTGTCAAAGATGGATTGAGTATTAATGAACTACCAATAGATTATTTTTGCCATAAAAAAGTGGCTCTCATTGAAATACCAAAAGGAGAAGCAGAAGGGATCACGAAAGAAGATTTAATGCCTTACGCTGAGATTTTATCGCAAGTGTCTTTTGCCTTTTTACGCACAGGTTTTGAAAAATATCGTACAGAAAACCCCGCACTTTACCAAAATGAAGGTCCTTATATTGCGACCAGTGCAGGAAAATATCTCTCAGATAACTTTCCAAATTTAAAAGGGGTTGGCATTGATTTCCTTGCTTTAGGCTCTCCATCATCACGCGTACCAGACAGTGAAAATCCAAAACATTGTCATCAAGCTATTTTAGGTTATCACACAGGTCGTTTTACTACTGTTATTGAAGATATGCATCTCGCAGAATTACCGCGCAATGCCAATATTGTGCAATTTTTCAACGCGCCATTGCGTATTGTAGGGTTAGATTCTAGCCAAGTAACTTGCATTGTTGAGCTTGAATAATCTGTGAATAGGTGCGCTGAAATGTGCATCTATTTTTTTAGCAAAAGGAGATGGTTATGGAAAATCTTAACCTTTACCTTGGAGAATTGGTCGGTACAGCCTTTTTTATGGTATTAGGATTGGGCGTGTGTGCCAATATTTCCTTAAAAAAATCTGGAATGTATGGTAGTGGCGGTATTGTCGCTGCTTGTGGTTGGGGGCTTGCAATGGTTTCTATTGCAGTTATTTTCGGCCCACTCACGGGCGCTCATGTTAATCCTGCGGTAACAATTGGTTTTTGGGCTGTTGGGCGTTTTCCCGCTCATTTAGTTGCTGGATATATTATTGCACAGTTAATCGGTGCATTTATTGGTGCGCTAATAATTTGGCTATTATTCAAAGATCATTTAGATGAAGAAGATAACCAAAATAGTAAATTAGGTGTTTTCGCAACCATTGCATCTAATCAAAACAACTGGCGTAACTGTCTTTCTGAAACTGTTGCCACTTTCTCTTTGCTGTTCATTTTATTCGCATTAGGGCATCAAATTCCTGCTAATGGTATGGCGATGTTTTTTGTCTTTGCCGCTGTTGCTGGTGGGGTGATGTCTTTTGGTGGATTAACTGGCTATGCCATTAATCCCGCTCGAGATTTTATGCCGCGATTAGTCCATCACATTATGCCAATTAAAAATAAAGGCCACTCTCGCTTTGAATATGCTTGGGTACCTATTGTTGGGCCAATTATTGGGGCTTATTTAGCTGCATTGTTATATCGAGCTTTATTTGTATCTTAATTCATAAACTTCATTTTACATTTATCCACTTCTCATCGAAAAGGAGATCATAATGAATATTGTCATCACAGGTGGACAAGGATTTCTTGGACAACGTTTAGCAAAAACATTACTCAAACAGACCGCACTTCCGATTGAAGAACTCGTGCTGATTGATGTGGTAAAACCCGTTGCGCCAAACAATGATCCAAGGGTGCGTTGCGTAGAAATGGATTTACGCAATCCGCAAGGATTAGAGAAAATTATTACAGAAAAAACCACCGCACTTTTTCATTTAGCCGCGATTGTGAGTAGTCACGCAGAACAAGATCCTGATTTAGGTTACGAAATTAACTTTCTTGCCACCCACCATTTATTAGAAGCCTGTCGCAGAACCAATCCGAATATTCGCTTTGTTTTCTCCAGTTCTTTAGCGGTGTTTGGCGGTGAGCTCCCCCCTGTGATTACAGACAGCACAGCGGTAACACCACAATCTACTTATGGTTCACAAAAAGCAATGTGTGAGCTGTTGATTAATGATTACAGCCGTAAAGGCTTTGTTGATGGTTTGGTGGTACGTTTACCAACCATTTGTATTCGCCCAGGTAAGCCGAATAAAGCAGCATCTTCATTTGTAAGTAGCATTATGCGTGAACCTTTACACGGTGAAGACAGTATTTGCCCTGTATCAGAAGATCTCGGTTTATGGCTTTCTAGCCCAAATACCGTAGTAAACAACTTCATTCATTGCTTGCAATTAGCCAAATTACCAGCGCGTAGTTGGCATATTGTGAATTTGCCAGGATTTAGCGTTTCAGTGAAAGAAATGTTAGCCGATCTTGCAGAAATAAAAGGACGCGACATTTTACAGCACGTCAAATTCCAATTCGATCCGCAAATCAATGACATTGTCGCTAGTTGGCCTGCACAAATTGATAACCATAAAGCTTTAGCATTGGGTTTTAAAGCAGATGAAGATTTTAAATCCGTGATTCAACAATTTATTCAATATGATATGTAAGGGGGCAATATGTTTGGTTTACCTACGCCAATTATTGGCTTAATCATTGCTGTTTTTGTACTGGTTTATTTAGTTTTGAAGACGCGTGTTCACGCCTTTATTGCGATGCTGATTGCCGCTTCGATCGCAGGGCTTATTGGCGGAATGAACGCCACAGAAACGCTCGGGGCAATCTCCAAAGGCTTTGGTGGTACGCTTGGCGGAATCGGGATTGTGATCGGGCTGGGCGTGATGATGGGGAGCATTTTAGAGGTCTCAGGTGCGGCAGAAAAAATGGCATACAGCTTTATCAAAATGCTCGGCAAGAAAAAGGAAGAATGGGCATTAGCCATTACGGGCTATATCGTCAGTATCCCGATTTTTGTGGATTCCGCCTTTGTGATTTTGTATCCCGTTGCCAAAGCACTTGCAAAAAATGGTAAACGCTCGCTATTAACACTTGGCGTTGCACTTGCGGGTGGTTTAGTCGTTACACACCATACCGTGCCGCCAACACCGGGGCCATTAGGGGTTGCGGGATTATTTAACGTAGATATTGGTGCGATGTTATTAGTAGGAATGTCGATGGCAGCCTTTCCTGTGATTGGTATTGTTCTCTATGCAAAATGGCTCGATAAAAAATACCCTGACTTTAATCAACAAGTCTTCACTCAAGAAGAATTGAAACAAAAATATGATGATTACATTGAAAGTCGCGAAAAGAAAAATCTACCAAGTTTAGGGCTTTCTTTGCTGCCAATTTTATTACCAATTGTGTTAATTTTTATCAAAGCGATTTTAGATTTAATCGCGAAAGGAAATCCAGATTTATCCCACAACGTGGTTTATCAAGCCTTTATTTTCCTTGGTCATCCAATCATTGCTTTAGCGATGAGTGTGTTGATTTCTGTTTATGCGTTATTGCCAAAAGTGGACAGAAATACCACCGCACTTCATTTAGAAGAAGGGGTGAAAACTGCAGGTATTATTTTATTAGTAACCGGTGCAGGTGGTGCATTAGGTGCGGTATTGCGTGAAAGCGGTGCGGGGGCAGAACTTGCTAAACAAGTGGCATCTTTACCCATTTCACCAATTTTAATTCCATTTATCGTTTCTACCCTTGTTCGCTTTATTCAAGGTTCTGGCACGGTTGCGATGATTACAGCAGCATCCATTTCTGCCCCTATTTTAGCGCAAATCCCAGGGGTAAATATGTTACTTGCCGCTCAAGCTGCCACAATGGGATCACTTTTCTTCGGTTACTTCAATGACAGTTTATTCTGGGTAGTAAACCGTATGATGGGCATTAGCGATGTGAAAAAACAAATGATTGTTTGGTCTGTTCCAACCACGATCGCTTGGGCAATTGGCGGTTCTATGGTGATTTTCGCTAACCTAATTTGGGGTAATGATGGTTCGTTATTTGACTTAATTTTACCTTTAGGTGTGCTTGGCGGAATCTTACTTTATGTAAACCGACAAAATAAACAACTTTAACCTTAAATAAATTCCGTGTGTTGTTTTCAATACACGGAATTTTTCTAATGGAGGAAATATGAAAAAGTGCGGTCTTTTATTATGTAGTTTTTTATGCTTGCTCAATATCGCCAATGCCAATGATCAGCCACAAGCAGCAAATAGCCCCATAAAGATGACGTTGATTGGCGAAATTACCGAGCAAGGACAAAAAATTAGCGGTATTGCTTTAGAGTATGAGGACAATATTTTATCGGGATCAAACTTACGCCAGCTGTATCAAGTGCAAACTCAATTAGATCAACAAGCACCGATTTCTCGAACTGTTTTAAAAGCCTATGTGAATAATCAAGCACAAAAATCTCATCAATCAAATGCAGGGAAATTTGTCATCATTGAGTTAGATACGCAAGATAAAAACGCCATTCCTTATAATTTGCGTGAAGAAAATACGCAGCCCATGACATTTAAGGCAAAAGATAAAAATGGCGAGATTGTTTTAGTAGAAAAAATTCAACGTGCAAAAGTGCCTCAATATTACAATGATCGATTAATTTATCAGGTTGAACAAACAGGCTTGCTTAAATTAACGAATGGCAAAACCTTAGATAAAACAAGTATTAAATCAGCCACGCAAAAAACGATTCATACCCCTTATCTAGATGAATTTATTGCCAAAACGGTAAAAGGAAATCCTGCTGAAAACCAATTAGCTTATCGCTTTTATCGCCCACAACTTAACGCCAATCAAACTTATCCACTCACCCTATTCTTACACGGTTCAGGGCAAGTTGGGAAAGACAATCTTGCACATTTATTGTCTAGCAAAGGGGCGATTGCAACCTTAACTTATGAAGCAGGATTTGTACTTGCACCACAATATCAAACGGTATTTGATCCTTTTGCACCACAAGATGGTATTCATTGGCAAACCGATAATCGTCTTGATCTAGTTCTTAAAATGATTGATCACACCTTAAAAAATGAACCGCAAATTGATCCCTCACGAATTTATTTAATTGGGCTATCGCGTGGTGCAGAAGGAGCATTAAAACTGCTACAGAAACGACCGCACTTTTTTGCTGGGGCTTTATTAATGAGTGGACGAGAAGCGAACACATTAGAATGGATAGATGGCAATGCAAATATTGCCAATCTATCAATGCTCAAAAATGAAAATATTTGGTTTTTTCATAGCAAAGAAGACAAAGTTTCCCCCGTGCGTGGCTCAAGGATTAACTACGCCATTTTGCACGACCAGCTCAATGCGAAAAACGTCCACTACACCGAATTTACCATGCAACAAGCGGGCGATAACGGCATCGTAAACGCCAACCCACACAACACTTGGGACGCAGTGTTTAACAGCCCCGAAGTCATTCAATGGCTGCTACACCAACGCCGCACCACTAACGAGGAGAAAACAAAATGAACGCAAAAACCAGTTATATCATTGCTTTGATATTTCTTGCCATTACCCTATTGGCTTCTTATGTAGGCTTTCAAATTGAGCGTGATTTTGGGCGTATTGATGTACAAACAATCACGATTCCCACAGAAGAAAAACAACCGATGGTCGCAAAACTGTATCGTCCCATATCTGCTACTGCTCAAACACCAAAACCGGCATTATTAGCTTTACACGGTTATCAGAGTGATAAGGAAGCCACCAATACCTTCGGGGTGTTAGAGTTAGCCAAACGTGGATTTGTTGTACTCGCCATCGATCATTTTGGACACGGTTATTCCACCAAATTACCCGCTGCCAACAAAACCATCAGCGGGGCGAATAACGGCTATCAATATTTGAAAACCTTACCCTTTGTTGATAAAGATCGACTTGGTATTTTTGGACATTCGACAGGCGCATTAAATGCGATTCGTGTCGCAAAATTAAACCCTGATCATAAAGCCGTAAACGGGTTAAGTAGTAATGGCGGCGATTCAGAGTTACATAATTATTTGCTTACACAAGGTTTATATGAAGAAATTGGTGGCTACCGTGAGAAAACATTTCCCGTCAAAGATCTTGTCAATCACCCCGCACGTTTAAAAGCCTTTTCTTTGCCTGAAAATGCAACCTTGCAATGGGATCAGACTTATGGTTCTTTTGATAAAGGAACTGCAAGACGTGCTGCATTGGTTGATGGCACGCATCTTGGTGTAATGATTGCTGAACAAAGTAATAAAGAAGCAATCCTATGGTTTAACCAAGCCTTACAAAATGGGGTAAAAGATCAAGATTGGGTTGATCCTGATGATCAAACCTATTGGTACAAAGAGTTCTCAGGCTTGATCGCATTGTTTAGTGCCATTCTTTCTGCGCTATTTTTAATAAATGGATTATTAAAACGTCCGTATTTTTCTGCAATCACTCAGCAAATTTCTGAGAAAACTACGCTATCTACTAGAAAATGGTGGATCTTTGCTGGCATTAATATTGTACTCACAATGTTACTTTATCCTATTTTTACTCAATGGGGCGGTGCCAATGAACCTATTGCTGCAACACTTGAGTTTATGCCCCTTGAAATGGGAAATGGTATTATTAGCTGGCTTTTAGTCAGTGCGGTAATAAATTTGCTCTTTTTTGTATTATGGAAAAAAGCTAATCCAATCGTTTCATTACAAGAATTTGGCGTGCTTAATCACGCAAGTATCGGTTTGAAATCATTGGTGCTACGCTCGTTATTGTTAAGCACCATTGCCGTAGGTTACCTTTATATTTTAACTTGCCTTGTACACACTTGGTTAGGCGTAGAATTGCGTTTTCTATGGCCACTTTTAAAACCACTCACCCTTGAAAGAGCGGAACTATTTATCGTTTATTGGTTACCAATTTTGCTCTTTTTCTTTGCTTTCAATGGATTAATCATTGGCGTGCAAATGAAACAACCATTACAGAAAACATTTTCTGCCACATTAATGCGTTGGTCGATAAAAACCGTTATTTTTGCCGTCAGCGGTCTATTTATTTTATGGTTATTCCACTTCATTCCTGATTTTATGCAAATTGGACCGGGCTTTGACTTGGTTGGCTTACCGCAATTTGGTGGACGTTGGATGATGATGCTCGCCGTAATCATTCCACAATTTATTGTATTCATTATTATCAACCATTGGTGTTATCTCAAAACAGGGTACATTTATCTTGGCGTGTTCTTTACTTCAATGCTAATGGCGTGGATTTTAGTTGGCGGACAAGTTATTGGGCGGTTTTTGGCGTAAAGATCAAGAGTAAAATACAAGGGGCGTATGCGACACGCCCCTGAGGTTAGATTAATAATTCCGCCTTATCAAAAATCATCTATCCAAAACCTGTTTTAAAGAATAAAAGTGCTGTGTTTTCTAATCACACTATGGCAACATTGCCTCTAGCTGCCATAATTCAGGGTAGGTTTCGCGGCGTTTGATGAGGTGTGTTTGATCGCCGTCCACCATCACTTCAATGGCTCTTGGGCGGGAATTATAGGTAGAAGCCATACTGGCACCATAAGCACCAGCAGAACGCTGGGCGATGAGATCCCCTTGGGCAATTGCCAGTTCACGCTGTTTGCCTAAGAAATCAGAGGTTTCGCAAATCGGGCCGACCACATCATAAACTTTTGTTTCACGCGGTAGGCTGCGATCCACTTCGATAATCTTCATATAAGCTTGATACAACGCAGGGCGAATCATATCGTTCATTCCCGTATCTACAATGGCGAAATTACGGCTTTCATTGCTTTTTAGGTATTCTACTTTGGTGAGCAAAATCCCTGCATTGGCGGTGATCGCACGCCCTGGTTCAAGAATAATTTCCAAGTTTGGATAATCTTTTAATTTAGCTAATAACGCTTTTGCATATTCACTTGGGTGAGGGGCTTCTTCGTCTTTGTAGGTTACACCTAAGCCGCCGCCCAAGTCTAAATGTTCTAATTCAATGCCATCTTGTGCAAGCTGCTGCATTAGCACGATCAAACGATCTGTGGCATCAAGGAACGGCTGAATTTCCGTGAGTTGTGAGCCGATATGGCAATCCATTCCGGTAATTTTAATGTGTGCTAGCTGGCTTGCGATGCGATAGACTTCGCGGGCTTCATCAACACTCACGCCGAATTTATTTTCTTTCAAGCCTGTGGAAATGTAAGGGTGGGTGTGTGCGTCCACATCGGGGTTCACGCGTAAAGAAATTGGCGCGATTTTATTTAACCGCCCTGCCACGTCATTAATGCGGTAAAGCTCCGCAAGGCTTTCTACGTTGAAACAACGAATGCCCACGTTTAACGCACGCTCAATTTCTTGTTCCGATTTTGCTACGCCAGAAAACACCACTTTGCTCGCATCACCACCTGCCGCAAGGACGCGTTCTAATTCTCCTTGCGACACAATATCAAAGCCCGATCCTAGCTTCGCCATAATGTTCAAAATGGCTAAGTTCGGGTTGGATTTCACCGCGAAGCAAATGAGATGCGGATGATCGCCTAAGGCGTTATCAAAAGCGTGCCAGTGGCGTTCAAAGGTCGCACGGGAATAAACATAAGCAGGCGTGCCAAACTGCGCGGCAATTTCACGCACTGGTACTTGTTCCGCCATCAGTTGATCATCTTGATATTGAAAAAAATCCATTGGATTGTCCTTTACTTCTTATTGTTAATGCTTATTTTTGTTGCGCTTGTGAATTGTCTTGTTCAGGGAAATAAAGCGGGCCTTTTACCCCACAACCAGCCGCCGCAAGGGTAATCGCGCCTAAGGTGAGGATTAAAATTAGTTTTTTCATCTTGTATTCTCTTGGGTTATCTTAGAAATCTTACGCATAATAACGATATTTATAGAAAGATCTATTCTTTTTTACATCATTTTGCACTTTGTATAAATGGTAAAAACTCTCTATAATTCCGCCTTACCTATTTCGCTTATGGAAAAATTATGAACGTTACAGAATTTCATCAAAATATTGAGCAAGTTTGGCTCAAAATTGAAGAACAATTAGAAGAGCAAGATTGCGATGTGGATTGCGACACGCAAGGTTCGGTGTTTACTATCACTTTCCCTGATCGCAGCCAAGTGGTGGTAAACAAGCAAGAGCCATTGCTTGAACTCTGGCTTGCCAGCAAAGCAGGCGGTTTTCACTTTGCGTTTAAAGACGGACAATGGATCGCCAATGATGGCAAATTATTCTGGCAATGCTTGGAAGAAGCCTGTCGCGTACACGGCGAGCAAGTGCATTTCGCCTAATGGCTCATTTCATCAATAAACAAAGTGCGGTGTATTTTTAACCAATTTTTCACAAAAAATAATGGAAAAAAACACCGCACTTAAGGTTTTGAACGAGGTTTTTGGTTACCAATCTTTCCGCAACGGACAAGAAGAAGTGATCAACGCCGCCCTTTCACACCAAGATAGCCTTGTGATTATGGCAACGGGAAACGGAAAATCCCTTTGCTATCAAATTCCTGCGCTTTGCTTTCCGGGGCTAACCTTAGTCATTTCACCGCTGATTTCCTTAATGAAAGATCAAGTGGATCAACTGCTTGCTAACGGTATTGAAGTGGATTATCTCAATTCCACACAAACCTTTGAGCAGCAGCAAATTGTACAAAATAAGGCGATTTCAGGGCAGCTCAAATTGCTTTATATTTCGCCCGAAAAGGCGATGACAACCAGTTTTTTCCAATTTATTTCCCATTGCCAAGTGAGCTTCATCGCCATTGACGAAGCCCATTGTATTTCCCAATGGGGACACGATTTCCGCCCTGAATACACTCAACTTGGCGGGCTGAAACGCTGTTTTCCTAATGCCCCGATAATGGCACTCACCGCCACCGCAGACAGTGCCACAAGGCAAGATATTTTGCACCATTTGCAACTGGATAATCCGCATATTTATATCGGCAGTTTTGATCGCCCAAATATTCGCTATACCTTGGTAGAAAAATTTAAACCAATGGAGCAGCTATGCCAATTTGTGCTAGGGCAGAAGGGCAAAAGTGGTATCGTTTATTGCAACAGTCGCAACAAGGTGGAACGCTTGGCGGAAAGTTTGCGCAAAAAAGGTGTGGCAGCGCAAGCCTATCACGCAGGAATGGAAGCCAGCCAGCGCGAGCAAGTGCAGCGTGCGTTTCAGCGTGATAATGTGCAAGTAGTGGTGGCAACCGTAGCCTTTGGAATGGGCATTAACAAATCCAACGTGCGATTTGTAGCGCATTTTGATTTGCCACGCAGTATCGAGGCCTATTACCAAGAAACAGGGCGCGCAGGGCGTGATGACTTGCCTGCTGAAGCCGTGCTGTTTTACGAGCCTGCCGATTATGCGTGGCTACAAAAAATGCTGCTGGAAAAACCAGAAAGTCCGCAGCGCCAAATTGAACAGCATAAATTAGAAGCCATCGGCGAATTTGCCGAAAGCCAAACTTGCCGCCGTTTAGTTTTGCTGAATTATTTTGGCGAACATCGCCAAGCGCCGTGCAAAAACTGCGATATTTGCCTTGATCCGCCGAAAAAATATGACGGCTTAATTGACGCACAGAAAGTAATGTCCACCATTTATCGTGTGGGACAAATGTTCGGCGTGCATTATGTGATCGGCGTGCTGCGCGGAATGCAAAATCAAAAAATTAAAGATAACCAGCACGATCAGCTCAGCGTGTACGGCATTGGCAAAGACAAAAGCAAAGAATATTGGCAATCGGTGATCCGCCAGCTGATTCATCTTGGGTTGGTGCAACAAGTGATGAATCAATTTCATTCGGTGTTACAGCTGACGGAAAATGCGCGCCCAATTTTGCGTGGTGAACAGCCCTTAGAGCTGGCAATGCCAAGGGTTTCTTCCATTATGACCGCACAAAGCGCACAAAAAAGTGCGGTGCAAAATTACGACAAAGATCTCTTTGCTCGCCTGCGTTTCTTACGCAAACAAATTGCCGACAAAGAAAATATCCCCCCTTATATTGTGTTCAACGATGCCACTTTGCAAGAAATGGCACAATATCAACCCACCAGCAAGCGTGAAATGCTACAAATCAATGGCGTGGGCGCAACCAAATTAGAGCGCTTCGGACAGGCATTCCTGCATATAATCCAAGAGCATAAATCGCTCAGCGCAAAAAACAGCCAACCACTTAAATTATCTAACGAAAAATAACCGTACTTTGTTTGAAAATAGATCGATTTATGCCGATTATTTTGGGTATAATGCAATCGTTTTCGTTATTTTTTAGATTGAGGGATAGTCTATGTCAAGACCATTAAACTTTGTGATGATTTCACCCCATTTCCCAACCAATTTTGAAACCTTTGCCGTGCGTTTGCGGGAAAATGGTTTCAACACCTTAGGTATTGCCGATACGCCTTATGATCAACTAAGTGAAAATCTGCGCAATGCGCTGACGGAGTATTATCGTGTGGATAATATGGAAGATTACGATCAGGTTTATCGTGCGCTGGGCTATTTTGTGCATAAATATGGGCGTATTGATCGCATTGAATCACACAATGAATATTGGCTTGAGCTAGATGCGAAACTTCGCACGGATTTCAATGTATTTGGTTATAAAAATGACGATATGAAATCCATTAAAACCAAATCAAAAATGAAAGAAATTTTTCGCCAAACAGGCTTAAAAGTGGCGAAAGGACGTGTATTTGAAAGCGATGAAGATGCCAGAAAATTAGCGCACGAATTACATTATCCCGTGATTATCAAACCCAATTCTGGCGTGGGCGCGAGCGATACTTATAAGATTAAAAATGCGCAAGAATTGGAAAACTTCTTCAGCCATAAAAATCCCAACGTGGAATATATTATGGAAGAATTTATTGACGGCGATATTGTTACCTTTGACGGTTTGACCGATCGCGATGGCAATATCGTGTTTTATTCCAGCCTTGAATATTCCGAAGCGGTGCTGGATACCGTAGAAAAAGACGGCGATATGTTCTATTACGTTCCCCGTGAAATCTCGCCAAAATTAGTGGAATTGGGCAAGCAATGCGTCAATGCCTTTAATGTGAAAGAGCGGTTCTTTCATTTCGAGTTTTTCCGCGTAAAGAAAACCAACGAACTATTACCATTAGAAGTGAATTGCCGCCCACCCGGTGGATTAACTATTGATATGTGGAATTATGCCAATGACTTTGATGTGTTTAATGAATATGCACATATCGTCAAAGACAATCAATTCACCTCACAAATCACGCACCCTTGGAATGTGGTTTATATTTCCCGCAAAGCCAATCAGCGTTACGCTCATTCCATCGCTCAAATCTGGGAAAAATTCCCGCACAATATTATTAGCGTGCAGAAAGTGCCGGGTGTGTTTGCCAAAATTATGGGGGAAGAAGGAATATTGGCACGCACGCCAAGCCTTGAACAAATGCGTGAAATTATTCAATTTGCTCATCAAAAACACTAGGAGGAAAAATGTTTTTTGAACGCCGTCATCATTGGAGCGGAGAACTTGGCCGCGAAATGCCTTTTAATGTCTATGGCCACAGCGGCAAACCTGTGATTGTTTTTCCTTCATCAGGGGGAAATGAAAACGAATATGGCAATTTTGGAATGATTGACGCCTGCCGTTCTTTCATTGAACGCGGTTTACTCAAATTTTACACCCCTGATTCTTTTGATAAGGAATCTTGGCTCGCGGATCACAAATCAGGGCAAGATATGGCGCAGGCACACAATGCTTATGATCGCTATATTATCAATGAATTAGTGCCATTAATTCGCCACGAATCCAAATGGCAAGGTGCAATGATCGCCACAGGTTGTAGTATGGGCGCATTCCACACCATAAATTTCGCCTTACGCCACCCTGATCTTTTTGATACCGCCATCGCCTTAAGTGGCGTGTATGATGCGCGTTTCTTCACAGGAGAATTTCACGGCAACGCGGAAGTCTATTTTAATTCCCCCATTGATTATTTATGGAATCAAAACGATCCGTGGTTTTTAGAGCGCTACCGCCAAAACCATTACATAATCGCCGTTGGGCAAGGCGCTTGGGAAGAACAACACATCGCCGACACCGCACGCTTACAACAAGCCTTCCAAGCCAAAGATATTCCCGCTTGGTTTGACTTCTGGGGAACAGATGTGGATCACGACTGGCCTTGGTGGCGCGTACAAATGCCTTATTTCTTAGGGAAATTGGAAGAGCAAGAGTTATTAAAATAGAAAAAGGCGGATTGATATTCCGCCTTTTCACTTGTTACAGCTATTTACTCAACAACGCAAAATGCAAAAACTCGACAAAATGATCTGCCCAGTGCATTTCGTGGTGGATTTCATTTGCCATAATGCGTAAGCGGATATGATCGAGAGGATGCCCTGTGCGTAGCAAAGCCTGATAATAACGCAGGGTGCAATCAATGTAAGCTTGGTTCATATTAGAAATAAATTGTGAATCCATTTCATCGCCTTCATTTGTACCAACTTGGATAAATACACGGCTTTGTGGCTGTAAAGGGTGGTGATGAATAAAGTGCATAAACGCAGGTTCACTAAACCAAGAAGCAAGGGAAAACACGCCCAAATGGCCAAAAATGTGCGGATACGCCGCCCCCATATAAGCGGTGATAATGCCGCCCATTGAGCTACCTGCAAGCAAGGTATTTTCTGCATTTGGCAAAGTGCGGTAGGTTTTATCGATAAATGTTTTAACCTCATTAACCACCCATTGTGCATATTCCGCACCACGTCCGCCCACATTGCGCACGTCATCGTGGTTACCCACATCCGTCCGCCAAGGGGCATATTCGTTCAGCCGTTCTGCCCCTGCATTATCAATGCCGACAATAATGAGTTTCGGCAAATGTTGATAATGCTTAATGGTAGGAATAATTTTCCACGAATGGCCCGAATAGGATTCTTTGCTATAAAACACATTTTGCCCATCGTGCATATAAAGCACAGGGTAATGCTGCCAAGGTTCGTTGTGATAATCTTTTGGCAACAACACGCGCACACGGCGGTGATGATGGTAATAAGGCACATAAAGAAAATGCTCTTGCATTTCCAGATAATGATTAAACGCGCTCATCTTTTTACTTCTATAAAAAACGCTGGCAAGCCCAGCGTTTATCACAAATTATTTTCTCGCCAATGGTGGGACGAAAGTGATACCCATATCCCAAGGCTGTTCAATCCAAGTGTTTTGTGGAATATCGATCACATAATCGTCCACTAAATCCGCCCCAGCTGGTTTTGCGAAAACCGTTACAAAACGGGCATTTGGATAAAGTTCACGAATGGCTCGCGCCGTGTTGCCAGTATCTACTAAATCATCAACCACGATAAAGCCTTCGCCGCCGTTAGGCACTTGCGCAGCGTGTAAAACATTTAATTCGCCTTGCTGATTATGATCGTAGCTTGCGATACACACGGTTTCAACGTGGCGAATGCTCAATTCACGCGCCAATACCGCAGCAGGAAACAATCCCCCACGGCTCACTGCAATAATGCCTTTCCATTGTGATGCTGGCAATAAACGTTCAGATAATTTGCGTGCGTGCATATGGAACATATCCCAAGTCACAACATATTTTTCACTCATAACTCACCTTAACTTAAGAAAGAGAGCGGAAACCGCCCAATAAATAAAATTGTGTTAGGATAACTTGAAACCAATTTTTATGCTATTATTTTGATGAATTTTTTTCATTTGAGGAAAAAACGATGTCTGAAATCCAACAACTTCAACCTACCTTGTTGTGGAAATGGTTCGATCAAATCTGCGCCATTCCTCACCCTTCTTATCACGAAGAAGCACTGGCTAACTTCATCGTAAACTGGGCAAAAGAAAAACAATTTTTTGTCGAGCGCGATGAAGTCGGCAATATTTTAATTCGCAAGCCTGCAAGCGCAGGTATGGAAAATCGTCCTACCGTGGTGCTGCAAGCTCATCTTGATATGGTGCCACAAGCCAATGAAGACACCCAACACGATTTCCAAAAAGACCCTATTCAACCTTATATCGAAGGCGAATGGGTCACCGCCAAAGGCACAACCCTAGGGGCGGATAACGGGATTGGCCTTGCTTCTGCCCTTGCCGCATTAGAAGAGGAAACCCTTGCTCACCCAGAGTTAGAAGTCTTGCTCACAATGACCGAAGAGCAAGGAATGGAAGGGGCGATTGGTTTGTGTCCAAACTGGTTGAAAAGCCAAATTATGATCAACACGGATACCGAAGAAAACGGCGAAATTTATATTGGCTGTGCGGGTGGTGTGAATGCTGATCTCAGTGTTCCTGTGCAAAAAATTGCCAACCCTTATGCGCATAGTTACGAGCTAGTATTAAAAGGCTTGCGTGGCGGGCATTCTGGCGTAGATATTCACACAGGACGCGTCAATGCTGTGAAAGCGCTAGTTCGTTTTCTTGCTCATCTCAAACAAGATCACCCACAAATTGATTTCGCCATTAGCCAAATTAAGGGCGGCTCAGTACGCAATGCCATTCCGCGTGAAGCCTTTGTAACCCTATGCTTTGATGGCGATCTCGCTCCATTACAAAGTGCGGTGGAAAATTTTGAAGTTTTATTAAAAACCGAATTAGCCATTGCCGAACCCAATCTGAGCTTGTTCTTACAACCTGTTGAAAAACCAGCACATATTTTTGATAGCCATTCACAAAATAACATCATTAACCTATTTAATGTCTTACCAAACGGCGTAATTCGTTACAGTGATGCGGTAGAAAATGTAGTGGAAACCTCACTCAGTTTAGGTGTGCTAAAAACCTCAGACAATCAAGTGAACGCCACAATTTTAATTCGTTCACTGATTGAAAGCGGCAAATATTATGTGCAAGAAATGTTGAAATCTTTGACCGCACTTTGTGGCGCAAGCGTCAATTTCGCTGGCAATTACCCAGGTTGGGAACCGCACCCAGACAGCAAAATCTTAGCCTTAACCAGCCAAATTTACGCGGAGATTTTAGGCCATCAACCTGAAATAAAAGTGATTCACGCAGGGTTAGAATGTGGCTTGCTGAAAAAAATCTACCCTAATTTAGACGTAGTTTCTATCGGCCCAACTATTATCAATGCTCATTCCCCTGATGAAAAAGTGCATATCCCCGCCGTACAAACCTACTGGCAATTACTCACCAGAATTTTGGCTGAAGTGAAGTAATTCATTAAAATATAAGTGCGGTGGAAAATTTCGAGATTTTTTACCGCACTTTTTATTTAAAAGCTAAGCTACATCTTTTGATTTTCTAGTTTGATATACAACTAAAATTGAGAAAATAATTGCGGCAACAACGGAGAGTAAATCAGCACCTACCCAGAAATAAGCAAGGGAATCAAAATCATAAATTTTATTACCTGCAGTATCAATCACGGTGGTTTTATCAATCATAAAGCCAGTTAAGAATTCCCCCGCTGCTGCACCGGCATAACCAAATACGCCCATCATTCCTAATGCAATGCCTGAAGCAGATTTATGAGAAATATCGGTGGCTAATAAACCGCCCAAGAAACAAAGTTGAATACCTAAGGTGATACCGAATACAGAAAGTGCAATAATCGCAAACCAAGTATTCCCTGCTGGAGCAAATAAAAATGCGGCGAGAGAAAGGGCATTTAGTAGGCTTACCACAACCGTCATAATATTACGTTTTCCTTGTAAGAAACGATCTGACAACCAACCTGAAATAATTGTCCCTAAAATCCCAACAATACTGTTTACGCTAATGATAGAGGCAGCTTCCAGTGTAGTATAGCCTTTTCCATTTTCAAGGAAAAATACGCCCCAACTATTTACGCCATAACGTCCAATGTACATACAACAAGAAGCTACTGCAAGCACCCAAATAGCTGGGTTTTTAATCACATCCCATTGATGTTTTAAAACCTCTTTGTTGTCGAGTTCCTCTGTTTGTTTATTCATTGTAATAATCGGCTTAAATCCACAAGCGGCAGGGGAGTCCTTCATAAACATCATCGCAACAAGAACACCGAGTAATCCCATTATTCCCGCAAAGCTAAAACCAAATCGCCAGCCAAATGTGGTAATAATCGCTGCGGTAACAATAAAGGTTATCCCTTCACCTACATTATGAGCAACTGACCAAAATCCATAGTAAGAACCTCGTTCTTTATCATCATACCAACGTGAAAGTGCTACTACACAAGGACCTACACCCATTGATTGTACCCAACCGTTAAATCCCCAAATGATAGTAAGAAAAATAGCACTAGTCGTCATTCCCATGGCAAAATTACATAATGCGGAGAAAAATAATCCTACCGAAAGGTAACGTACAATATTTGAGTGATCTGCCACTGCACTATTAACAAATTTACCAACCGCATAGGTAATAAAAATAGCGGAGCCTATCACCCCAAGTTCTGTTGGCGTCAAAATATTATTATTGACTAAGGCAGGCTTAGCGACATTAAAAGATAAACGACAAACATAATAAATAGCGTAAGCAAAAGAGAATGCCCAAAAACTTTTCATTCTTGTGCTTTTAAACATTGCCTCGGTGTAATCTTTAAGTGGAATAGCTGGGCTTGCTTTGAAAAAATTTAAAATAGACATTGTATTTTCCTCCTATAAAGTTAAGGATCGAATAGCTTCAAGCTGATTAAATATGCCTTGACTGCTAGCAAGAATATAATTTCCTTTTAATAATCCATCATTTGCTAAAAAGTCATTGGTTTGTCCACCAGCCTCTTGAACTAATAAAATACCGGCAAGGCAATCCCACGCATTGATATGCGGTTCAAAATATCCAATTAATCTGCCTGCCGCGACATAAGCCAAGGTTAATGCCCCTGAACCATTACGGACAAACATTCCCCCTTCTTTTAATACTTGATCAATAACTGGCACAAATGTACTTGGTGGAACACGATGAGACATTCCCAATCCAACTAATCCCTCTTGCAAAGAAGTCGCTTTTGATGCAGATAAAGGAGCTTTATTAACAAACGCACCTTCACCTTTAATCGTATGAAAAAGCTCTTTATGCAATGGATCGTAAATCAGCCCAATAACAATTTCCTGTTTGTAAAGCACGGCAATAGAAATACACCAAGCCTGTAGGCCATATAAAAAAGGACTTGTGCCATCAATGGGATCAACCACCCAGCAAAAGTCCTTATCAAGCCCATCGGCACCTGATTCTTCACCTAAGAAGCCATCATCAGGAAAGTGGGCTTTTAATGCAGTTTTAATCTCTTTTTCAACATTTTGATCAGCGATGCTTACTAAATCTTGTGCTTCTCCCTTTTTATGCTGAATATTAAGTTTGTCTCTATTTAAGTAAAATGAGAGTGCTATTTCCCCCACATTCTTAATGAGATCTTTTGCAAAAACATAACGTTGCTGTATATGGCTATTCATACGTCCCCCTTTTGTTTCAAATCCAACAAAATTAGAACATATATTCCAATATATACAAACATCAAAATTTTTGTTTTGAGAGATGTTTCACAAAATATTTTTAGGTGAATTTTGACCAGGAAAAGAAAAACCACCCGAAGGGTGGTTTTTAAATGCAGTAAAAAAGTGCGGTAAAATTAGCGTTTGTTTTTGACTAATTTTTCTGTCAGTTCGTAAGCGCGTAGTTTAGCAAGCTCTTTAGAGAGTTTCGCGGCGAGCATTTCGTAGTTGGCGTCTTTGACGTTGGCTACGATATTTTGTTCTGCCTGGCGTTTCGCTTCTAAAATGCGATCACCATCAAGCTCTTTACCACGGATTGCGACATCCGCTAGGACGGTAACGACATTGGGTTGAACTTCTAAAAAGCCACCTGAAACGTAGATAACTTCTTCATTGCCATTTTCTAAGGTCAATTTGACGATACCCGGTTTGATTGCCGTTAATAAGGGGGTGTGGCCCGGTAAGATACCAAGCTCCCCTTCAATCCCTGTGGCTTGAATGCTTTTTACTTGACCAGTAAAAATGCTTTCTTCTGCACTTACAACCGTTAAATTTAATGTTGCCATTGTGATTCTCCTTCAAGTGTTTAATCAGGCTTGAAGTGATTACATATTTTTGGCTTTTTCTAGCACTTCATCAATAGAACCAACCATATAGAACGCTTGTTCTGGGATATGGTCATATTCACCTTCTAAAATACCTTTGAAACCGCGAATAGTTTCTTTTAATGAAACATATTTACCCGGTGAGCCAGTGAACACTTCTGCAACGAAGAACGGTTGTGATAAGAAACGTTCGATTTTACGCGCACGCGCTACCACAAGTTTATCTTCTTCAGAAAGCTCATCCATACCAAGAATCGCGATGATGTCTTTCAATTCTTTGTAGCGTTGTAAGATACCTTGTACGCCACGCGCTACATCATAATGCTCTTGGCCAACCACTAATGGGTCTAATTGGCGAGAAGTTGAATCAAGGGGATCTACCGCTGGATAAATACCTAATGATGCAATTTGACGGCTTAATACAACCGTTGAGTCTAAGTGCGCAAAGGTGGTTGCTGGCGATGGGTCAGTTAAGTCATCAGCTGGTACATAAACCGCTTGTACGGAGGTGATAGAACCTGTTTTGGTGGAGGTGATACGCTCTTGTAATGCCCCCATTTCTTCTGCAAGGGTTGGTTGGTAACCTACCGCAGATGGCATACGACCTAATAATGCAGATACTTCTGTCCCTGCTAGGGTGTAACGATAAATATTATCTACGAAGAATAATACATCACGGCCTTCATCACGGAATTTTTCTGCCATAGTTAAACCGGTTAATGCAACACGCAGACGGTTACCTGGTGGCTCGTTCATTTGTCCGTAAACGAGGGATACTTTATCTAATACGTTAGATTCGGTCATTTCGTGGTAGAAGTCGTTACCTTCACGGGTACGTTCACCTACCCCTGCAAATACGGAATAACCTGAGTGTTCGATCGCAATATTACGGATTAATTCCATCATATTTACGGTTTTACCTACACCCGCACCACCGAATAAACCAACTTTACCCCCTTTTGCAAATGGGCAGATTAAGTCGATAACTTTGATCCCTGTTTCAAGCAATTCTGTGCTGTTTGCTTGATCTTCATAGCTTGGTGCTGGTCGGTGAATTGACCAAGTTTCTTCTGCACCAATTGGGCCTTGTTCGTCAATTGGTTCACCCAGTACGTTCATAATACGTCCTAGGGTTTTTGTTCCCACTGGAACGGAAATTGGTTTGCCAGTGTTAGACACGGATAAACCACGTTTTAAACCATCTGATGAACCCATTGCGATACAACGTACGATTCCACCGCCTAATTGTTGTTGAACTTCTAGCACTAAGCCTGTTTCAACGTTTAAGGCATCATATACTTTTGGTACTGCATCTTGTGGAAATTCAACGTCAATAACCGCACCGATGATTTGTACAATTTTTCCAGTTGCCATTATCGATCCTCTTTACTTAAATTGCCGCTGCACCAGCAACAATTTCATTTAATTCATTTGTAATACTTGTTTGGCGAGCTTTGTTGTAAACTAATTGCAAGTCTTTAATTAAGTTTCCTGCATTATCAGTTGCCGCTTTCATCGCCACCATTCGTGCCGCTTGCTCAGAAGCCAAATTTTCAACTACCGCTTGATACACTTGAGATTCTAAATAACGAACCAATAAACTATCTAACAACACTTTTGGATCAGGTTCGTAGATATAGTCCCAAGATTGTGCGCTTTCACCTAAATCATCATTGTCTAATTCAGGTAAAGGAACAAGTTTTTCTAAAGTAGGTTTTTGCGACATTGTGTTGATGAACTTATTGTAAGCAATGTAGATCGCATCTAATTTGCCTTCTCTATAAGCATCAAACATTTCATTTGCCGTACCAATTAATTCTTCAACAGAAGGCGTATCGCCCATTCCTGAATTTTGTGTGGCAATATTCAAGCCAAGAGATTGGAAAAACCCGATACCTTTTGCACCGATTAAACCCAGTGAAACTTCCACTTGTTTTTCTTTCCAACCTTTGATTTCTTGAAGTGCGGTCTTAAATAAGTTGATATTTAAACCGCCACATAATCCACGATCTGTTGAAACAAGTAGGATACCTACTTTTTTCACTTCTCGTTCCACTAAAAACGGATGTTTATAACCAATACTGGCTTTTGACACGTGGCTAATCACGCGGCGTATGGCTTGAGCATACGGGCGTGAAGATGACATACGATCCTGCGTTTTACGCATTTTCGATGCTGCAACCATTTCCATTGCCTTAGTAATTTTTTGTGTACTTTGAACACTGGAAATTTTGGTTCTTATCTCTTTTGCACCTGCCATTGATGTTCTCCGTTAATGTGAATTACCAAGCACTGTTTGCTTTGAAATTGTCTAAAATCGCTTGCAATGTTGCTTTGATTTCATCATTGTAATCGCCAGTTTTGGTTAATCCGTCCATAAAATCAGCATAGTTATGTGCTGCATATTCTAAAAGGGCAGATTCAAAAGAAGCGATACGATCTAATTCAACATCTTCTAAATAACCAAACTCAACCGCAAATAATACTAAGGCTTGCTGTGCAACGCTTAACGGAGAATATTGTTTTTGTTTCAATAATTCTGTTACTTTCTGACCGTGAGAAAGTTGTTTGCGTGTTGCATCATCAAGATCTGAAGCAAATTGTGCGAATGCTGCTAATTCACGATATTGCGCAAGTGCGGTACGAATACCACCCGCTAATTTTTTGATGACTTTAGTTTGTGCTGCACCACCCACACGAGATACCGAAATACCTGGGTTTACCGCAGGACGAATACCTGAGTTAAATAGGTTAGATTCTAAGAAAATCTGACCATCGGTAATGGAAATTACGTTGGTTGGTACGAAAGCCGATACGTCACCTGCTTGGGTTTCAATAATTGGTAATGCAGTTAAAGAACCTGTTTTACCTGTTACTTTGCCTTGTGTGAAACGTTCAACATATTCTGCATTAACACGAGAAGCACGCTCAAGTAAGCGAGAGTGTAAATAGAATACATCACCAGGGAAAGCTTCACGACCTGGTGGACGGCGTAATAACAATGAAATTTGACGATAAGCAACCGCTTGTTTAGATAAATCATCATAAACGATGAGTGCATCTTCACCGCGATCACGGAAATATTCACCCATTGTACAACCTGCATAAGGCGCTAAATATTGTAACGCAGCAGATTCTGATGCAGATGCCACAACCACGATAGTATTTTGTAATGCGCCGTGTTCTTCTAATTTACGCACTACGTTAGCAATAGTTGATGCTTTTTGACCGATCGCTACATAGATACATTTAATGCCAGAATCTTTTTGGTTGATGATGGCATCGATAGCTAATGCGGTTTTACCTGTTTGACGGTCACCGATAATTAACTCACGTTGACCACGACCGATTGGCACCATTGAGTCCACCGCTTTATAACCAGTTTGAACAGGCTGATCAACAGATTTACGATCGATAACCCCTGGTGCGATAACTTCAACAGGCGCATAACCATCGTTTTCAATTTCGCCTTTACCATCAATTGGCTGACCAAGGGTATTCACCACACGACCTAATAAACCACGGCCTACTGGCACTTCAAGAATACGTCCTGTACATTGAACTTCCATACCTTCAGAAAGATCAGTATAAGGCCCCATTACAACCGCACCTACCGAATCACGCTCTAGGTTCAGTGCCATTGCATAACGATTGTCGGGTAATGCAATCATTTCCCCTTGCATTACATCACTTAAACCGTGGATACGAATAACCCCATCGCTCACAGAAACAATGGTTCCTGTGTTGCGTGGTTCGCTCACCACGTTAAATTCGGCAATGCGTTTTTTAATTAATTCACTAATTTCAGTCGAATTTAGTTGCATCTTTTATTCCTCTTATAATTGCAACTCATTTGCAAGACGAGCCAGTTGCCCACGGCTACTTCCGTCAATGACAAAATCATCTGTACGAATAATAACACCAGCAATCAGTGCATTATCTACGCTGCAATTTAATTTAACTTTACGAGCAAGTTTCTTTTCCATTGCGGCTGCAATTTTAGCTTGTTGCTCTGCACTTAATGGTTGAGCTGAGATGACTTCCACATCTGCAATCGCTTGGTGTTCACTCACATAATGTTGGAACAATGCAAATACCGCTGGAAGTACAGTTAAACGCTTATTTTCAGCCATTAACCGAATCAAATTTTGCCCATATTGATCAAGTTGGTCGCCACAAATTGAAATCACCGTATCAGCAACTTTGCTGGCAGATAAATCACCTGTTAGGAAACCTTGCATCTCTTTATTTTCAACAACTTGAGAAGCAAAATTTAGCATTTCTGCCCATTTTTCCACCGCACTTTTGTTTTGTGCTTGTTGCTCGATAGAAAAATCAAATGCTGCTTTTGCATAAGGGCGAGCTATGGTAGTTAATTCTGACATAAGCCCAACCTTCTTATAGTTCTGCAACTAATTTTTCAATAATGTCATTGTTTGCCGCTTCATCAACCGTGCGACCCACAATTTTCTCAGCACCTGCAACCGCTAAAGAGGCTACTTTCGCTCGTAATTCTTCTTGAACACGTTTACGCTCTGTTTCAATCTCAGCGTGGCCTTGTTCAATAATTCTTGCTTTTAATGCTTCCGCTTCAGCTTTCACTTCTTCTAGGATTTCGTTGCGACGTTTATTCGCTAAATCCACAATTTCTTGTGCTTGAAGTTTCGCTTGATTAATTTCTTGCTCCACCAATGTTTTGGTTTCTGCTTGCTCTTTTCGTGCGACTTCTGCTGCAGCTAAAGCATTAGCAATTGAGCTTTGACGCTCTTCAATTGCTTTAATAATTGGTGGCCAAACATATTTCATACAAAACCACACAAATAGTGCGAATGCAATAAGCTGACCAATTAATGTTGCATTTAAGTTCACAACGCCCTCCTCAATAATGTCATCAATGTTACCCGTTTAGGGTAAAGCTTGGTTGTACAAACAACGCTGACAATTATTGTAATAATCCGATGAATGGGTTTGCGAAAATGAAAAGTAACGAAATACCTACTGCAATCATTGCGATAGCATCTAAAAGACCAGCAACGATAAACATTTTAGTTTGCAAGCTACTTGCTAATTCAGGCTGACGCGCAGAAGATTCTAAGAATTTGCCGCCTAAAATCGCAAAGCCAATTGCTGTACCTAATGCTGCGAAAGCAAGTAGGATTGATGCACCAATAATCGTAGCTGTAATTACAGTTTCCATAGTTTTCTCCGTTAGATTTAAGAAAGTCAGCCTAATTGGCTGGGTTAGTTAATAAAAATCGTTAAATAATCTGTGTTTAATGTTCCGCTTTGTTGTAAGCGATACTTAAATAAACAATCGTTAGCATCATAAAGATAAACGCTTGCAAGGTGATAACCAAAATATGGAAAATCGCCCACGCAAGATGTAATGGAATGCCGAGTGAAGCAATCGCCATATTGGCACTATACATTACGGCAATCAAAATAAAGATAAGCTCACCTGCGTACATATTCCCGAACAAACGGAAACCTAATGAAATAGGTTTAGCAAGCAAGGTTACAGATTCAAGAATTAAGTTTACTGGAATGAAAGCCCAGTGATTGAAAGGGTGGAGCGTATATTCTTTAACAAAACCACTCAATCCTTTAGATTTGATGGTATAGAAAATAATGAGGAAGAATACACAAATAGCCATACCAAGGGTTGCGCTAATATCTGCCGTTGGAACCGCTCTTAAATAATGAACGCCGAATAGATTTGCCACTTGTGGTAAGAAATCCACAGGGATTAAATCGATGGCATTCATAATGAACACCCAGCAGAAAATGGTTAGCCCTAATGGTGCAATAACATTGCGTGGCCCGTGGAAATTTTCTTTTACCACACCATCAACCCATTCTACGATCATTTCTACAAAGCATTGCAATTTGCCTGGTACGCCAGAAGTGGCTTTTTTACCCACTTTATAGAACACGAAAAGGAAAATAATGGCAGATACCGCTGAAAAGAAAAGCGTATCTAAGTGAACGTGCCAGAAAGAATCCCCTGTTTTAAGAAATTCTAAATGGTGTTGAATATACCCTGCGGTTGTAAGGTCAGACATAGTTAATCCCTTGAAATTTAAACTAAATTCTAAACATTTTAGTTACCATTACAGGTAACAGGTTATTTAACAGCAATGCTAAAAAATAACCTATAAAAAAGACGACATAATTAATTGTGGGAAAAAATTTAAACGCTACCACAATAAGAATGATCGTACATATAAACTTTATCGCACCACCACGATAAAAGGTCGTTAGCTGATGTGTGTTTTTCGCTGTTTTAAAAAACATCAAAAAAACGAACACACAATAGGGAACAAAAATGGCGAATGTTCCAAGCAAAAACGACACCGCATTTGAAGGCTGTACAGCCAATAAAACCAAGAAAATAGCAATAAAAATGAGTAACTCGATACTCAATGCAAGCTGATATTTCTTTTTTGTTTTCTTAATAACTGCTGACATTTGCCACTTTTAAAATACTAACTCGAAAGAGTGAAATTTATTATACGCCAGTTTTGTCAGTATTCAACTTATAAAACCTGCTAGAAAGCATTCATTTTATTATATTTTTGTTAAATTCTCAAAAAATTTTAACCTTTATTTAACAAAACAAGGTTTCTTTCGCCAATTAATTCTGGAACTGTTAAGTTAATCACATTTTTTATCACAAAATCGGCTGATAATTGTTCCACTTCGTCTTGATGATATTGTCCTTTTAGGGCATAAAAGATGCCATTTTCATCAACCAAGTGCTGGCACCAGTCGGTCATATCTTTTAATGACGCAAAAGCGCGACTTAATACACCATCAAATAACACTTCAGGCTGATAATCTTCAACTCGACTTAATACTGGAATCACGTTGGTAATGCCAAGCTCACGCAAGGCATTACGGATAAAGCTAATGCGTTTACCTAAACTATCTAACAACACAAAGGTTTTATCTGGATTAATAATGGCTAAAGGCAAGCCAGGTAAGCCTGGCCCTGTTCCCACATCAATGAAACGATCACCTTGTAAGTAAGGGCTGACAACAAGGCTATCCATAATATGTTTCACTAGCATTTCTTGCGGATCACGCACAGAAGTGAGGTTGTAAGCCTTGTTCCATTTATCCAACAACACCACAAGCTTAACGAGCTGATCTTTTTGCTGATCGCTCACAGAAAGTGCGGTGCTTTTTAATAGAAAATTTAATTTTTCTTTGAGTTGTTCGATGTTAGCCATTATTCACCACGCTTTAACATACCTTGTTTTTTCAGATTCACCAATAAAATGGAAATGGCCGCAGGTGTTACGCCAGAAATACGGCTCGCTTGCCCAATTGAGGTTGGGCGATGTTGCATTAATTTCGACCGCACTTCATTAGATAACCCAGATACTGCATCATAATCAAAATTATCGGGAATTTCTGTATTCTCATAACGTTTTTGGCGTGCGATTTCTTCTTGTTGATGCTCAATATAACCTTGATATTTAATCGCAATTTCCACTTGTTCTGCTGCTTCTTTATCTTCAATTGCAGGCGCAAATGGGGTTAATTGAGTAAGAGATTGATAATTCACTTCTGGACGGCGTAATAAATCTTCGCCACTTGCCTCACGAGTTAATGGGCTATTTAGCAATTCATTAGCTTCAGCCAAATATTCAGAACGTGGATGCAACCAAATGCTACGCAAACGCTGGCGCTCTAATTCAATATTTTCCATTTTTTGATTAAAACGCGCCCAGCGTTTTTCATCAATTAAGCCAAGTTTATGTGCTGTTGGGGTTAAACGAATATCCGCATTATCTTCACGCAGCAATAAACGGTATTCCGCTCGAGAGGTAAACACACGATAAGGTTCTTTGGTGCCTAAGGTACAAAGATCGTCCACCAACACGCCAATATAAGCTTGATCACGATGCGGATACCAACTGTCTTTGTCTTGCACATAAAGCCCGGCATTAATTCCTGCCAATAATCCTTGCGCTGCGGCTTCTTCATAACCTGTCGTACCGTTAATTTGGCCTGCAAAGAATAAACCTTTAATCGCTTTGGTTTCTAAGGTAGGTTTTAAATCACGGGGATCAAAATAATCATACTCAATGGCATAACCTGGTTTGATAATGCGTGCATTTTCCAATCCTTTCATTGAATTAACAATGCCCATTTGCACATCAAATGGCAAACTCGTAGAAATACCGTTTGGATAAACTTCATTGGACGTTAAACCTTCAGGCTCAAGATAAATTTGGTGCGAATTACGTTCAGCAAAACGCATTACTTTATCTTCAATGGAAGGACAATAACGCGGCCCAATTCCTTCAATCACACCGGCATACATCGGGCTACGATCCAAATTATTACGGATCAATTCGTGGGTTTGCTCGTTGGTATGGGTGATATAGCAAGGAATTTGGCGTGGGTGTTGATCCACCGATCCCATAAAAGAAAAAACCGGTAATTTTGCATCGCCGTGTTGTTTTGCTAGCACATCAAAATTAATGGTTCTTGCATCAATACGCGGTGGGGTGCCTGTTTTTAAACGATCCACGCGCAAATTCAGATCGCGCAGACGATGAGCTAGACTCACTGAGGCAGGATCACCAGCACGCCCACCTGCATAATTTTCCATACCAATATGGATCTTACCCGATAAAAATGTCCCAGTGGTTAAGATCACCGATTTAGATCTAAACTTTAATCCCATTTTGGTTTCTACACCCGCAACGCGATCTTGTTCGATCAAAATATCTGTTACTTCTTGTTGGAAAATATCTAAATCCGGTTGATTTTCTAACGCGATCCTTACCGCTTGGCGGTATAACACGCGATCTGCTTGCGCACGCGTAGCGCGTACAGCAGGGCCTTTACTGCTATTTAAAGTACGAAACTGAATACCTGCTTGATCCGCTGCAGTAGCCATTAAACCACCCATAGCATCAATTTCTTTAACTAAATGCCCTTTACCAATGCCACCAATGGCTGGGTTGCAAGACATTTGCCCTAATGTATCCACATTGTGCGTTAATAATAATGTTTTTAATCCCATTCGTGCTGGCGCAAGAGCCGCTTCTGTGCCCGCGTGTCCACCACCAATCACAATCACATCATAACTTTCTGTATAAAACATAATAACCTTAATTGCGTGATAAATTTGATCTTCATAAAAGTAACAGCGTATTCTACATCAAATTGATCGTTGCTTAAATCGAAGATTGAAGATCCGGTGAATTTTGTTCGCTCGATCAAAGGATCAAAAAGAAGATCCTTGCCTTATTAATATAAGATCTCTTTTTATATATAAAGATCTTATTATGATAATTATTAGGATCGCTGATCCTTGTGTATAAGGCAAATTTTCGTTTAAAAATAAAGGAGTTAGATCCTTTTTTAGGTTGTTTAGATCACCCATTGATCTAGCTGTATATGTTGTGAGTAAAAGTGAAAGTTATCCACAATAAAGTTTTTTTTTATTTTTATTTACAGAATAAATACAATATTTAGACAGGTTTTGACTAAGTTATCCACAGGGTAGTTTGTAAGGGATCATAAAAAGCGAGAATGGCGATCTGATGAGATGATCATCAGATCTGAAGATTAAAGATGAGATAAAAAAGTTGGGATCCAATTTTCGGCATACTGTTCTTGATCGTCCACTGCAAGGACATCAATTTTTAAAGGATCGCAAATTTGCACCGCACTTTGTTGGGTTAAACATTCTTGTACAATGTTCACCGCATTGCAGAAGGTATCATAATCGGAATTTCCTAACCCGATCACCGCAAATCGCAAATGGGATAAATCTGGTTTTTGTGCGCTAATTTCATCAAACAACGGTTTAAGATTATCAGGTAATTCGCCAGCACCGTGGGTGGAAGTGACAATCAACCAAAGATTTTCATCAGCCACTTCAGCAAAATCAGGCCCGTGCAACAGTGCGGTGGAAATTTGCTGAGTTTCTAGCACTTGCTGTAAATGTTCAGCCACATATTCTGCACCGCCGAGAGTACTGCCAGTTATTAAACATACTTTTTTAGTCATTTTTACTCCTAAAAAATAAGGCTTAGATAATCACCTAAGCCTTTATTTTTATTCTGAAAATTAAACGTTATCAATACGACCTAACAAAGAGCGTAAACGTTCTTGCCAGTTTTGATGTTCGCTCTTAAGCTGTTCATTCTCATTGCGTAATGATTCATTTTGTTGTTGCGCTTGGCTATTTTTTTCTTTTAATTCTTCAACTTCTAATTGAAGTAATTCAATGGTTTCAACCGCTTGTTTAATTTTTGCTTCAAGTTGGTCTAAAATTTCTAACGACATAGTGGATTCCTTTTAAAAAATGGTTAATGAACATAGATGTGTGCTTATTCTACCTGAGTTTATTGATTTCGCAAAAAATTTTATCTTTTTATAACGCAATCGTTTGCGAAAGTGATAGAATACGCCGATTTTTAAACAACCAAAGGATCAAAAAAATGAATAGAGCATTAGCCATTGAATTTTCTCGAGTTACTGAAGCCGCGGCACTTGCTGGTTTTGCTTGGTTGGGGCGTGGAGATAAAAATGCTGCCGATGATGCGGCGGTGCAAGCGATGCGATTGATGTTAAATCAAATTGAAATGCGTGGCGAAGTGGTGATTGGTGAAGGCGAAATTGATGAAGCGCCAATGCTCTATATAGGTGAAAAAATTGGTACAGGGGCTGGCGAAGAAGTGTCTATTGCCGTTGATCCCATTGAAGGCACAAGAATGACCGCAATGGGGCAGCCGAATGCTCTTTCCGTGTTAGCTGCAGGGGGAAAAGACACCTTTTTACGCGCGCCTGATATGTATATGGAAAAATTGGTGGTTGGCCCTGAAGCCAAAGGAATGATTGACCTAAACTTACCCTTGGAACAAAACTTGCGCCGTGTGGCATCAAAAATGGGGAAATTGCTTTCTCAATTAACAGTGATCACCTTAGATAAACCACGCCACGCGGAAGTGATCAAAAAAATGCAGCAGCTAGGCGTGAAAGTCTTAGCCATTCCCGATGGCGATGTGGCCGCATCAATTTTATGTTGTTTGCCTGATGGCGGCGCAGATATGCTCTATGGCATTGGCGGTGCGCCTGAAGGAGTGGTGGCTGCCGCAGCGATTCGTGCTTTAGGAGGCGAAATGCAGGCGCGTTTAATTCCACGTCATCAAGTTAAAGGCAGCTCGCCAGAAAATCAATCTATTGCCGCTGATGAAATTCGCCGTTGCCAAGAAATGGGCATTGAAGTGAACCAAGTGCTGAAATTAGAAGATTTAGTGCGTGATGACAATCTTGTTTTCTCCGCCACAGGAATCACTAATGGCGATTTACTTAAAGGTATTCACCGCCGTGGCAATCTCGCTACCACAGAAACCTTGCTCATTCGCGGCCGTTCACGCACCATTCGCCGTATTCAATCGGTGCATTATTTAGACAGAAAAGACACCGCACTTTACCGTTTAATTGATGCCTAACGGAATTTTTAGTTGTTTTATGCCCATCTAGGCGGAAATTTCCGCCTAATGGGTTTTTAACGCCAATTACCGCAGATCAAAGTGCGGTGCTTTTTTTCATTATTTTTCAATTTGTTATTTCTCTTCCCATCGCCTATTTGAGATTTTTGCGAAATTAGCCAAAAGCGCAAAAATTTGCTATAATCCGCCCAATTTTTTATCAATAAAAACAGAGAATTGTTATGTCGAATAATGTCCCAGAAAATTATGGTGCAAGTAGTATCAAAGTATTAAAAGGCCTTGATGCAGTGCGTAAACGCCCCGGTATGTACATTGGTGATACCGATGACGGAACAGGGTTACATCATATGGTTTTTGAAGTGGTGGATAACGCCATTGACGAAGCGCTTGCAGGTTATTGCTCGGACATTAACGTGATTATTCATTCTGATAATTCCGTTTCAGTACAAGATGACGGACGCGGTATTCCTGTGGACATTCACCCTGAAGAAGGGGTTTCTGCGGCGGAAGTGATTATGACCGTATTGCACGCGGGTGGTAAATTTGATGATAACTCTTATAAAGTGTCTGGTGGTTTGCACGGCGTGGGTGTGTCGGTGGTGAATGCCTTATCCGATAAATTACAGCTCACCATTCGCCGTCAAGGCCACGTTCACGAACAATTTTATAATTTAGGTGATCCGCAAGCGCCATTAACCATTATTGGCGAAACCAGCCAAACGGGAACCACCGTGCGTTTTTGGCCAAGCCCAAGCATTTTCACCAATATTGAATTTGAATACGATATTTTAGCAAAACGTCTGCGTGAGCTTTCTTTCCTGAACTCTGGCGTATCCATTAATTTAATTGATGAACGCACAGACAAACGCGATCATTTCCATTATGAAGGCGGTATTCAAGCATTCGTGGAATATCTCAACAAAAACAAAAATCCAATTCACCAAAAACCGTTCTATTTTTCTACCGAACGTGATGGCATTGGTATTGAAGTGGCGTTGCAATGGAACGAAGGCTATCAATCTGAGAATATTCATTGCTTCACTAATAATATTCCACAACGTGATGGGGGAACGCACTTAGCGGGCTTCCGCGCTGCCTTAACGCGTACCTTAAATGCTTATATGGAAAAATCGGGGCTGAATAAAAAAGGCAAGAACGACAAAGTAGAAACTTCAGGTGATGATGCACGTGAAGGGTTGGTGGCGATTATTTCGGTGAAAGTGCCTGATCCAAAATTCTCATCACAAACTAAAGATAAATTGGTTTCTTCTGAAGTGAAAGGTGCGGTGGAGTCTGCAATGAATGAGCGTTTGCAAGAATATTTGGAAGAAAATCCAAATGACGCCAAAATGATTGCGAGCAAAATCATTGATGCCGCACGTGCTCGTGAAGCAGCGCGCAAAGCCCGTGAAATGACACGCCGTAAAGGGGCGTTAGATATTGCTGGGCTTCCAGGTAAATTAGCCGACTGCCAAGAGCGCGATCCTGCGTTATCTGAACTCTACCTTGTGGAGGGGGATTCTGCGGGCGGTTCAGCCAAACAAGGGCGTAACCGTAAAAACCAAGCGATTTTGCCATTAAAAGGGAAAATCCTAAACGTAGAAAAAGCCCGTTTTGATAAAATGCTTTCTTCGCAAGAAGTTGGCACATTAATCACCGCACTTGGCTGCGGCATTGGACGTGATGAATATAACCCAGATAAATTGCGTTATCACAGCATCATCATTATGACCGATGCGGATGTGGACGGCGCGCACATTAGCACCTTATTGCTTACTTTCTTCTATCGTCAAATGCCAGAACTGATTGAGCGTGGGCATATTTATATTGCGCAACCACCGCTTTATAAAGTGAAAAAAGGCAAACACGAAGAATACATCAAAGACGATGAGGCAATGGCTCAATATGAGCTTAACTTGGCTTTAGACGGCGCCGCGCTTTACACCACAAAAGACGCACCACCAATGAGTGGCGTGGCATTAGAAAAATTGGTTGCCGAATACAATAACGTGCAAAAAATGATCGGGCGTTTATCTCGCCATTATCCAGAAGCCTTGCTGAAAACCTTAATTTATCAGCCAGAATTAACGGTTGAATTAATGCAAAATGAAAGTGCGGTGCAATCTTGGGCTAAATTTTTAGTGGACACGCTAGTGGAAAAAGAAACCAGCGGTAACCATTACAGCTACAAATTAGTGTTCAATACAGAACGTCATCTGCACGAAGTGGTGCTAACCGTGCGTACTCACGGCGTGGATACGGACTATGTTTTAGGCTTCCAGTTCGTTAATGGCAATGAGTATGCGCGCATTGTAAAATTGGGTTCACAATTAAACGGCTTACTTGAACCTGATGCGCATGTCGCGCGTGGCGAACGCCAACACCCAGTGAGTTCTTTTGAACAAGCGGTAGAATGGCTAGTGAAAGAATCGCGCCGTGGTTTAATGGTTCAACGTTATAAAGGGTTAGGTGAAATGAATCCAGAACAACTTTGGGAAACCACAATGGATCCTGAAACGCGCACAATGTTGCAAGTTACCATTAAAGACGCCGTGGCAGCAGATCAACTCTTCACCACCTTAATGGGCGATGAAGTCGAACCACGCCGTGAATTTATTGAATCTAATGCGCTGCGTGCAAACCTAGATATTTAATTAGGGGCTGTAGTAGATTAGCAACAATGCTATACTACAAAAATGAAGATAACATATTGTAAATTAAAGAAATCTATACAGAAAAAACTGCTTGAGTTTTTTGTCGCAGAAGTTACTGCAAGAACGGCAGCAAATTTGCTAGATATTCAACCGAATACAGCCGCTTTGTTCTACCATAAAATCAGGCTTGTGATTGGCTATCATTTATCCCTTGAAGTTAACGAGATTTTTGAGGGGGAAATTGAACTAGACGAAAGCTATTTTGGTGGTCATCGAAAGGGAAAACGAGGACGAGGAGCGGCTGGAAAAGTTGCTGTTTTTGGGTGACTAAAACGACAAGGAAAGGTATTTACTGTTGTGGTTGAAAACACCAAGAGTGAAACATTACTCCCTGTTAAAAGAAAAATCAAGCCTGATAGCTGGGTTTATACGGACACTTATCGCAGTTATGATGCGCTTGATGTGAGTGAATTTCACCACGAACGAATCAATCATTCCGAGCTATTTGCGGTGAAACAAAATCATATTAATGGCATTGAAAATTTTTGGAATCAGGCGAAGCGGATACTGCGAAAATATAATGGAATTAACCGAAAAAAACTTTCCCTTATTCTTGAAGGAATGTGAATTTCGGTTTAACTTTGGGACACCAAAAGAGCAGTTAAAAATATTGCGAAAATGGTGTGAAATTTAGGGCTAATCTACTACAGCCCCTTTAATTATCTTCAATGAAGAAAAGCCACTTACAAAATGTCAGTGGCTTTTTTATTGGGGGAAAGGGATAAATGGGCAAAATATAATTGCCCATTTTTGTATTTTACTAGTTAGCTGAAGGTTGTTCTTTCATATTATCGTTTGTTAATGGTTTGCCTTGGTATTCTCCCGTTAGGCTATATAAGAAATCAACAATATCGCTAACTTGTTCTTTTGATAGACTTACGCCACTTTGATATTTCAACATCATTTCCACCGCTTGGGTTAAATCTTGTGCATTTGCATCGTGGAAATATGGGGCGGTAAGTGCAACATTACGCAATGTTGGCACTTTAAAACGATGTTTATCATAAGGATTTTTCGTTTGTGCAAAGCGACCATCATCAGCTTCGGTTAATGGCTTATTGCGATCAGCAAAATAATCTGCTTTCAAACCCATTAATTCATAAGATTGACCACCTAAATTAACACCAGTATGGCAAGTATCACATTTATATTGGTGGAATAACGCATAACCATTTTTCTGTGCTGCAGTTAAGGCATTTTCATCACCTTGCAAATAGCGATCGAAAGGACTATTTGGGGTAATTAAGGTTTTCTCAAATTCAGCAATGGCATCCGTAATAGTTTTTTCATTAAAACCTTCTGGATAGATTTTTTCAAAGGCTTGTTTAAGTGATTCATCTTTATTGAGATTATCAACAATTTGTTGCCAATTTTCTGCTCCCATTTCTACAGGATTCAACGGTGGCCCACCGGCTTGTTCTGCTAGGTTGGCAGCACGACCGTCCCAGAATTGAGCAAAGTTGAAAGCAGCGTTATAGACAGTCGGCGCATTAATGCCTCCTTTCAGCCCTTTAATTCCAGTAGAAGTGGCAAGATTATCCACACCACCTGTATTTAAACCGTGGCAGCTGGCACAAGAAATAGTACCATCGCCTGATAATGCAGTGCTGTGATAAAGCGTGTTACCTAAATCAACCTTGGCAGGATTAACGGGTAAACTTTGTGGCACAGGTTGTACAAAACGTTCAGCCGATGTGCCAGAGGTGTTTGCAGGAAGTTGGTATTCTTGGCGAACTTTATGAATCCAATCAAGCAAGGTTGCTTTCTCTTGATCGTTTAAACCTGATCCCCAATGCACCATTTTGAAAGAATGAATAGGCATTTCGTTATTTTGAATAACACTTTCAAGTTTCGCTAAATCTGCTGTGGAAATGCGTTGCGGTTGGTTGAGATAATCCGTGATATTATCCAGCAAAAAATGAGCTTGTCCTTGCTGAATATCTTTTTCCATTAAACTGCTAGCGATAGGCAATTTGGCATAAAATGGCATATTCGCATTGTTACTATGGCAATATTGACAGCCATTATTATATAGCACGGTTTCAACGGCACGTTGCTGCGGATCAGTAATTTGGCTTTCTTGCAAACGGCGTTGTGTTTCTTGTTTATCAAAGTGGTGGATATATGCCACCGTCCCTAGGTAAGCGGCGACACTTGCGCCAATAAATGTAAATAACCACGATTGAGGTTTCATAAGATTCTCCTTTATAGAATAGTAAGTTAGGAAACATCTCGCACAGTATTAACAATTATTAAGAAAGGAATGTTGATAGAAATCAAAAAATTTCATTGGCAAATTCTATAGATTTAATAGGTATAATTTTTGTATGGTTATTTATCCCTTTTTTATGTATGGATTTTAACCTTAAAAAGTCAAGAAAAAAGCACCGCACTTGGGTTAGGAATAGCAGCTCATTTAGCAGAAGATCAATAATATTAATAAAAAAAACAGCCACTCACAGGTGGCTGTTTGATTTTATAAAGTGCGGTGCTTTTTCCGCGAGTTTTTATTTATCTTTTGGCAGATTTTTGATGGAGAAAAGTAATCCGCCCCAAATAATAATCAAGGCAACGGCCATCATAATAATTGCACTAGTACTCATTTTATTGTTCCTCTTTTGCCTGTTCTTCTGGGTTAAATAACTCTTCGTGTTTCCATTTTAAGCGAGAGATTAGGAAGCTAATCACCACAAGGCTTGCCGCCATTCCCCACCCAAAGGTATTAACGAACCAAGATGGATAGCCCTCATAACCTTCAGTGAACACTTTCGCCCCTTCACTTAATAACATAAATGCAAGGATACCTGTGGTTAAAACGGTACATAAACGCCATAAAAAGCCAACTTTGAAAGAAGAGGTTTCGTTTAAATGTTTGCCAAGTAAGCCTAATTTTTCGTTGGTAACGATAGCCACCAAGGAAACAAACGCCACCGCCACAATACCAAAATAGTTGACGAATTTATCTAATACATCAAGCATTGGTAAGCCTGTAGTTGTACCGAATAATACGGTTGAAATTAACATCATTGGCACACCAACAAGGAATGTGGCTTTAGCACGGCGAACGCGTAATTTATCTTGAATTGCCGAAATAATTACTTCGATTACAGAGATAAATGAAGTCAAAGCAGCGAAAGTTAATGAAGCAAAGAACAACACACCAAGCACTTTACCAAATGGTGCAGCGTTAATAATCGTTGGGAACGCAAAGAATGCCAAGCCGATTCCGCCTTTTGCTACCTCGCCCACTTCTTGCCCTGACGCTGTCGCCATAAAGCCAAGAGCAGCAAACACCCCGATACCAGCTAATAATTCAAAACTACTATTGGCAAAGCCCACAACTAAGCCGTTACCAGTTAAATCAGATTCTTTTTTCAAGTAAGAGGCGTAAGTCACCATAATCCCGAAACCGATAGAAAGGGAGAAGAAAATCTGCCCATAAGCGGCAATCCACACACTCGGATCAGAGAGTTTTGACCAGTTTGGCGTAAATAAAGCATCTAACCCTTTCGCTGCCCCCGGTAAGAATAATGATGAGGCTACCAACACCACAAACATCACTAAAAGCACAGGCATTAACACAGTGGATAACTTCGCAATCCCTTTTTGCACGCCTAACGCCAACACACCAAGTGCCACAAGCCATACGGCAATTAACGGGCCAACCACCATACCAACAAATTCAAAACTTACACCCTGAGCAATATCACCCATTTGCAAGAAATCGTGTAAGAAGAAATCAATTGGCTTATCACCCCAAGCGGTATTAAGAGAGAAATAGGTATAGCTCGCCGCCCAACCTAGCACAACCGCATAGTAAATCCCGATGATCACATTCACCATTACTTGCCACCAACCGAAAGTTTCAAAATGGCGGCTGAAACGGCGATAAGACAACGGCGCACCCCCACGGTGACGATGCCCAATGGCATAATCTAAGAATAAAAATGGAATTCCTGCGGTTAAAAGCGCAATAAGATAAGGAATAATGAATGCACCACCACCGTTTTCATAAGTGGTATAAGGAAAACGCCAAATGTTTCCCAAACCCACAGCAGATCCGATGGCGGCAAAAATAAATGCACGACTGCCCGAGAAGGTTTCGCGTTTTGATGACTGTGTCATATTTTCACCTATTTAAACGTTAAAGAAATGTTAAGGTTAGGAAATATAACGGAATATAATTTTTAGTCAATAGTTAAAAATGCTATAAATGGTCCTATTTTATTATATTTTGGCAATTTTTATAGTTTTAAATTTTGCAAAGATTTTTATTTTTAGATTAATATTCTAAAAATGAGTTCCTCATAAGTAATCGTGCTAAAAAGCCTATCTTCTCCCCACATAAAAAACTAGCTTAAAAAAATGCAAAAAATTTTGTAAAAAATGGCCGCACTTTTGATTTTTACTTCAAAAGTGAGCCGATAAAAATGTAAATTAATGATGATTTGTTCATAAAAAATCTGCACCTTAATTGCTGGTTTTTACGTCCAAGTTTAGGGTGCAGATTAAAGCATAATATATTTTTTTACTATTAAATATATTTATGAAATTTCAGGGCTAACCCAGTCAAATAGTTTTTTGCTTCTAGGGCAAGTCATAAGATTTTCTAGTTCTTTCACACAATGCTGATAGTGTGGCGTTTTTCTATGCTCATTTAGAGCTTCTTCACTCGCGTAAACTTCATAAGCATAAAAACGTGTTTTGATTTCAGGATCGCGTAAAACATCGAAGCGAATATTCCCTTTTTCAGCACTTGTGCAAGCCTGATGATGTTTAAAAAGGGTTAAGAATTCCTCTTCTTTTCCTTCTTTCACATTAATTTCAACTAACATTGTAAGCATAATTGCTCCTTAATGAATTTGTGGTTAACTATTTTTTTCGTGAAGATAGAGTTGATAAGCTTTTTCCGAATTTTCACCGCCATGAACAACGGCATTCACGGCTTTTAACATCGCAATAGGTGAATCTGATTGGAAAATATTTCTTCCCATATCTACCCCTAAAGCGCCTTGATCTATAGCTTGATAGCACATTTCTAATGCATCGCGTTCTGGGAGCTTTTTCCCGCCAGCAATAACAATGGGAACAGGGCATCCAGCTGTAACACGCTCAAAGCCTTTATCAACATAATAGGTTTTGATTATATTTGCGCCCATTTCTGCAGCAATACGCGTAGAAAGTGAAAAATAGCGTTGATCTCTAGCCATATCTTTACCAACACCAGTTACAGCAATAATTGGCATTCCATAGCGATAACCTTGATCAACCAATTTGATAATATTTTTAATTGATTGATGTTCGTATTCTGAGCCAATGTAAACTTGCGCAGCCATAGCTGATACGTTTAGTCTTAATGCATCTTCAATATCAACTGCAACGGCTTCATTCGATAATTCAGTTAGAATTGAATTTGCTCCTGATGCACGTAATGCAATAGACTTATTAGTATCTGGAGGAACAACGCTACGTAAGATCCCTCTTGTACACATTAAAACATCAGTATATTCAAATAATGGTGCAATATTGAGATCTATGCGCTCTAATCCTGTTGTTGGGCCTTGAAAGTAACCGTGATCAAAAGCTAACATAATTGTTTTACCTGTTTTAGGATTAAATATGTTAGCCAGTCTAGATTGCATTCCCCAGTCTAAAGCCGCACATCCTTTTAAATAAAATGCCTTATGTGTTTGGGGCTTATCTAATCCGAAGTCTTTTCCATCTTTGATATCATCTAAATCTGCCATTTTATTCTCCTACCTGATTTTAAAAATTATAGTTGTCAATATTATCTTTGGTAAAAACAACACGTTCAGGAAGGAGTACAATTCCATTTCCTTTCGCTTCATATTGATAACCTTGAACACTATTTGGTGATACTTCAACTTCACCAATATCAGGAACTTTAACTTTATCTCCTACGTTTAGTGTTCGACCTTTTAAAAGTTCATTTGTTACAGCAATAGAAATTTCACCCTGTTTTACTACATCCCATAGACCAAATTGTTTTACTGTGCCGCGTTTTACATAAGGTCGCATGACATTTGGCGTACTAAAACCAACAATCGTAATTTTGTCATTTTTTAAGTTTTCTGCAGCTTGGGCGGCGGCAGGTAAGGCATTTGCATCAGGCGCAATAATAATATCTAAGTCTGGATAGGCCTTGATAATACCTTCTGCTGTTTGCAAAGATTTAATTGCATCATTGTAACCAAACTGAGTTGTTACAATTTCCCACTCTGGATGTTCTTTACTGATTTTGGCTTTAGCAGCGTTCACCCATTGGTTTTGATCTGTTACTGTTGGACTAGAATAGAAAAAGGCAACTTTAGCTTTAGGTTTAGTGACTTGATTAGCGGCCATTTCAACTAGCATTGAACCAAGTTGTTCAGGTGTGCCTTGGTTGATATAGTAGCTTCGACATTCAGGTTTTACATCAGAGTCCCACGTAAGAATTTTTACACCTCTTTTCATTGCACGTTGTAATGTAGAACAAAGTCCTTCAGGGGAAACCGCAGAAACGACAATTGCGTTATAGCCTTGATTCACAAAGTTATTAATTAATTGTACTTGGTTTGAAACGCTTGGTTCTGTTGGGCCATCGTAGGTAACATTTACACCCAGTTTTTTACCCATTTCAGTCGCACCTTGGCCGCCACTTGTAAAAAAGCCAACTCCAACGAGTTTAGGAATGAATGCGATTCTATCGGCAGCTTGTACAAAAGTTGCGGTTAAACCTAACATAATAGCAAGTGCGGTTGTTTTTAATTTCATTTTCATAGTGAGTCTCCTATTTTATAGTTGAACATTAATGAGATACTGCATAAATAAAAGTTAAAGATTAATTATAAAAGTCCTCCTTTATTTATTTTTTTAAATAAAAACATTCTTCTTAAGCCAATTCATAATAAAACTTCGATATATGCTGAATGATTTTCCAATTAGTACGATAATTAATAATGCTCCTGATAAAGCACTAGAAATTTCATTAGAGACACCAACCATTTGTAAGCCCTGCTGTAGATAACCAATTAATAGTGCCGCGATGGCTGTGCCAAGAACAGAACCCGCTCCACCATAGATATTTGCACCGCCTAATACAACAGCTGTAAGGACAGGCATTAATAATGAACTACCTAAGTCAGAACGAGCTGATCCAAAATAGGATACTAGTAATATTCCAACAAATGCTGCAACGGCACCTAATAAACCGTAAATAATAAATAAGGTTTGTTTGATAGGTACGGCATTATAAATAGAAGTGCGTTCATTTTGGCCAATTAAAAATATACTTCTGCCAATGACTGTTTTATGCATTAATAACCAGAATATTATAGCTATAATAATGAAGTAAATAATTGAAGTTGGAATGTTGAAAATACTTTGATTAGCGAAGTTTAATAAACTATCTGGAAAACCACCGATACCTTCATAACCAGTAGCGCCAGCAAATCCAGATAGTAATAAAGCTCCACCACCGTAAAGATACATTGTTCCTAGTGTAATGACGAGAGGATTAACTTTGGTGTACAAAATAAGACTTGCATTAAATAACCCACATAAAATTCCAATGATAAAAGTAAGAAAAATAGCAATGCTTAGAGGATAACCTAATTGAAATAAGACACCTAAAGATATAGCACAAAGACCGACAGTAGAACCAAAAGAAATATCCATACCACCACTAACAATAATCAGTGTCAGTGGTAATGCCAACATTCCAATATAAATAAAATCACTTGTGCTATATAACAAAATATTGATATCTAGCATTCTAGGGTTAAATAAACCAAATCCAATTATTTCTAAAATAACAAGAAAGAATAATGTTATTTCCCAGCTATATTTCTTTATCTGTAACATAATTTCTCCTTAATTTATTTAGTGTTAAGGAATCTGGAGTAACGTTGTAGTTTTAAGTTTTCACTAATCATTACTCTTATTCTTCCATCAAAAATTAATACACATAGTAAAACGAGTCCTGCAATAAAATTATTCCAATAAGCAGGAACTTTAAGTAAAACCAAGATCGTATCAATTTGTATCAGGAAGTAAGCGCCTAATACGGCACCGAGAATATTTCCTGCTCCACCAAGCAAACTAATTCCACCTAATACACAAGCAGCAATAGCTTTCATTTCTAAACCACTGCCAGTTGAGTTCGGAACAAAACCAATTTGTGAAGTGAATACTATTCCAGCGATGGCCGCCATTAATCCATTAATTGTAAATGCAAGGATTCGAATCTGATTTGTTTTCACACCAAGTTGTAATGCACCTTGTAGATTATCGCCTACGGCATAGAAATTGCGTCCATTTTGAGTACGAGTAAGAATGAAGTAAGAAATTAAAATAAGTATTAGTGTCATCCATCCAATGGGAGAGATAGATAACAAGTTAGGGGATGCAAGTAATTTTAAATCTTGTGGTAATCCTTCGATCCATTTACCACCAGTGATTAATAGCATTATTCCTTTGTACAAACCTAATGTACCTAGTGTGGCAACAATAGCAGGTATCTTTAATAAAGTAACAAGTATTCCATTAAATATTCCCGCTGCGATTCCACATAATAAAGTCATAAAAAATGCAGTAACCAGATTAAATTCAGCGTTAAGAAGACTACCCATAATTACAGCACATAGCCCCATTATTGAACCGATGGAAACATCAATGTTACGCGTTAAAATAACGAACGTTGTACCTAGTGCTAATAGGATAACAATGAGAGATGAATTAAAAATCATTGTTATTGTTTGCAAATGAAATCCATTACCTTCAAATCCAAGTAATAGAAAAAGAAATAAAATAGCAATTAGAATGGTTATTTCTCTATTGTTTTGAATGAATTTCCACATAATTTGGTGTCTCCTTTGAAATTTATCCGCCAAATGCAAATTGCATAATCTTATCGCTATTTATTTGATCACCTTGCAAACTACAGTTAATTTCTCCATCATGCATAACAAGAACACGATCAGACATTTTCTCGATTTCTTCTAAGTCAGAAGAAATGAAAAGCACGGCAACATTTTGTTTAGCGACTGATTTGATAAGTTGATAGATATCAGCTCTTGCACCGACATCAACACCGCGAGTAGGTTCATCAACGATCAGTAAACGTGGATTGGCTTCTAAACATTTAGCAATTAAGACTTTTTGCTGATTTCCACCAGATAGGGTGCGAATAGGTTGTTGTGGCATTGCATATTTTATACCCATCGCTCTTTTATAACGTTCTAAAGTAGCATTTTCTCTATTTTCATCTAGCCAGAATCCTTGATTGTAATAAGTGAGCGCACAGACATTCCAAGTAAGTGCCGCATCTAAATATAATCCTGAAGATTGCCGGTCTTCGGGAAGATAAACAATACCTTTTTGTAAACGCTGTTTTAATGAGAGAGAAGTAATATTTTCATTTTTAAATAAAATTTCACCGCACTTTGCTTTTCTTAAACCATATAAGGTTTCTGCAAGTTCTGTTCTACCAGCTCCTACAACACCAGCTAATCCAAGTATTTCACCAGGATAAAGATCAAAGGTGATATTTTTAAAACCTTCACCAGTTAAATGATTTACTTCAAGGATAGGAGAGTTAGTATCTTTAGTACGTAGATGACCAGGTAATTCTAACCAAAGTTTTTGTGTTTCATTAAGCTGAGCATTTTTCAAGCTAGGCTTAATTGCGTTGATAATTTTTTCTTGAGTTAGGTCATTGGTTTTCCCTGTTAAAGCGATATATCCATCTCGCATAATACTAATGCGATGAGAGATCTGACATACTTCATTTAATTTATGGGAAATAAAAATGATACCTACACCTTTATCTAATAATGAATTAATTTTATTAAATAGATTTTCAGTTTCAGCAGGTGTTAAAGAAGCTGTGGGCTCATCAAGAATAAGCAAACTTGCGTTACGCATTAGTCCGCGCATAATTTCCACAAGTTGTTGATCTGCAACTTCTAAAGATCCTGCTTGCATATCAAGAGACAAATGAGAGTTTAGCTCTTTCAGCAATTCATTTAGTTTTTCTTCATTTTCTTTATGACGGGGTAAACTAAAAAGGATATTTTCTTTTACGGTTAAATTTGGAAAGAGCAGAGGTTCTTGTGGAACAAGATAGATTCCAAGACGATGTGCTTTCTGTGGGGAAAGTCTAGTCTGAATTTCACCACCAATTTTTATTGTGCCACTATCAGCAGATTGGATACCAGCGATAATTTTCATTAATGTTGATTTTCCAGCGCCATTCCCACCTAATAGTGAGTGAATTTCACCAGCATATACAGAAAAATCTATATCTTTAAGAACTTCTACGCCTGAAAAGGATTTGCTGATATTATGTACATCTAATAAACATTTTTTCATTGAAGATTCATTATGCATAAGATGTTACCTTTAATGGTTGAACAAATGTGAAGTCTGAAATTCAATTTATCATAATGTTAGTTCCAAACATAAAATAAATCTGTGATCAAGATCTCATATTCAGATTATTTACCCTATAAATGGAAGTTTTTATCTGAAAAGTGATCTGTGTCACAGTATTTGAAAAAATTGAAGATGAACAATTGATATTTTTATGATTCATATGAATAATATTTGTGAGTAGAAAATGAATGAAAAAAGACAAGAAATGAACGCATTATCTCATTCAATGACAGAAGAAGAGCTTTTAGCTCGTATTGCTTGGTTTTATTACCACGATAATTTAACACAAGGTGAAATTGGAGAAAGACTAGGATTGCCTAGGCTAAAAGTTTCTCGGCTGTTAGAGAGAGGGCGTCAGCATGGAATTATTAAAGTTCAGATTAACTCTCGGTTTACGGGGTGCTTAGAATTAGAACAGGCCTTACAGCAACGTTTTGATTTGAAATATATTCGAATTTTACCAGAGCTAGAACAACATGATCTGAATGAGCGCTTAGGAATTGGGGCTGCGCAATTATTAATGTCCTTACTCAAGCCTAATCAACTTTTATCCATTGGGTTTGGGGAAACCATTATGCAGACTATTAAATATAGCAATGATTTTATTACTCAGAATCAAATTAAACTGATTACCTTATCTGGTGGGGTTGGTCCCTATATGAAAGGTATTGGCCAATTGGATGGCTCTTGTTCTGTGAGTATTATCCCAGCGCCGTTAAGGGCTTCATCAATAGAAGCAGCTAAATTATTTAAAAAAGAAGCTTGCGTTAGGGATATTATGCTTGCAGCTTGTAGTGCTGATGTCGCAATCGTTGGTATTGGAGCAACGCGGCAGCGAGGACAGGCAACATTATTGCGTTCAGGTTATATAACAGAAGAGAAGCAGCAAACAATTAGAGCAAAAGGTGCTGTAGGAGATATTCTTGGTTATTTTATGCAAAAAGATGGCACATTACAGCCTGATATGCCATTGCATGAAGAGTTAATCAGTGTTTCTTTAGATAACTTGCAAAAAATTCCTAATGTAATTGGTATTGCAGGTGGAGAAAATAAGGTCGAAGCTATCCTAAGTGCATTATATGGGAAGCATATCAATTCATTAGTAACAGAAGAAAAAACGGCTCGTATGATCCTTGCACACCTTGTCTAGATGTTATAAGTGCGGTTGGTTTTTTTAGCGTTTTTTCAAGATTATTCAGGAGGGAACATGGAAAAGAAATCAGCCTATTTAATGGCATTAGATGCAGGAACAGGGAGTATTAGAGCGGTTATTTTTGATTTAGAAGGAAATCAAATTGGTGCAGCACAATACGAATGGAGTCATTTAAGCGATCCAAATATCCCAGGAGCAATGGAGTTTGATTTAGAACATAATTGGGATTTAGCTTGTAAAAGTATTTCGACAGTATTAGATAAAACGAAAATAAGTCCCGATCAGATTTTAGCAATTTCGACCTGTTCAATGCGTGAAGGTATTGTCTTATACGATGAAAAACAGCAACCAATTTGGGCTTGTGGTAATGTTGATGCTAGAGCAACCCAAGAGGTGAATGAATTAAAAGAGCTTTATAATCATACATTTGAAGAAACACTTTATCATATTTCAGGCCAAACTTTGGCATTAAGTGCTGTACCAAGATTATTATGGCTCGCCCATCACCGTAGTGATATTTATCGAAAAACCAAAGCGATAACCATGATTAGCGATTGGCTCGGATTTATGCTAAGTGGGCAGCTTGCGGTAGAACCTTCTAATGCGGGAACTACGGGGATGTTGGATTTGCATACTCGCCAATGGTCTCCAATGCTGTTAGATATGGCGGGATTAAACTCTACTATTTTGCCTCCAGTTAAGGAAACAGGTGAAGTCTTAGGGCAGGTTACAAAGCAAGCAGCGGAAATAACAGGATTGAAAGAGGGAACACCAGTCATTGTAGGTGGCGGAGATGTTCAGCTGGGGTGTTTAGGGTTAGGTATTACAGAGCCTTCACAGGCGGCGATTATTGGGGGGACTTTTTGGCAACAAGTGGTAAATCTGCCAGCCCCACAGACAGATCCTGAAATGAATATTCGTATAAATCCTTATGTCATTTCTCCCTTAGTTCAAGCTGAATCTATTAGTTTTTTCACTGGATTAACGATGCGTTGGTTTAGAGATGTTTTTTGTGAAGAAGAAAAACATTTAGCTGAAAAACTTGGCGTTGATGCTTATAGCTTACTCGAACAAATGGCCGAAAAGGTACCAGCTGGAGCAAATGATGTTATACCTATTTTTTCTGATGCGATGCATTTTAAATCTTGGTATCACGCAGCACCATCATTTATTAATCTTTCGATTGATCCAGAAAAATGCAATAAACCTGTTTTATTTAGAGCATTAGAAGAAAACGCAGCAGTAGTCTCTTCTTATAATTTAGATCAGGTAGAAAAATTTTCTAAAGTTAAACTAAAAGAAATTGTTTTTGCTGGTGGCGGAGCTAAAGGAAAATTATGGAGTCAAATCCTTGCTGATGTTACAGGACTGATTGTAAATATTCCTGTAGTAAAAGAGGCAACTGCATTAGGTTGTGCGATTGCAGCAGGTGTTGGCGTTGGGGTTTATTCTTCTTTGGCCGAAGCAGGAAAAAAACTTGTCAGATTTGAACGAAAACATATACCAAACCCTAAAAATTATGAGCTTTATCAGCAGCACAAACAACAATGGGCTGAAGTTTATCAGAAACAATTACAACTTGTAGATGAAGGATTAACCACATCATTGTGGAAAGCACCAGGTGTAAAATAATCATTCAGCCCAATAAAAAACCTAGCCATCAAGCTAGGTTTTTTATTGAAATGAAATCAGATTAAAGTTCATCAAGCAAAGGTACTACATCAGGCATTACACCGCGCCATAAATAAAAGGCGTGGGCGGCTTGGCCGACTAGCATTCCGAAGCCATCGCTGTAATGTTGTGCGCCTTGTTGTTTGGCGAGGGCAATAAATGGCGTGTCTGCGCCTTTGCTGTATTGCATATCGTACACCGCTCCCGCCTGTTGCCAAATAGCGGGATCAATCGCCACGGTTTTGCCTTGTAAGCCTAATGAGGTGGCATTAATAATTAGGTCAAATTTTTGCACGGGAATGACATCAAGGGTACAAACTTGAATTTCACCATAAGGACGAAATTTTTCCGCTAATTCGGTGGCTTTGCTTAGGGTGCGATTGGCGACGGTGATCCGTTGCTGAGCCTGTAATAAAGGCAAAAGCACGCCTTTTGTTGCCCCGCCTGCCCCTAAAATCAAAATAGATTGATGAGGCTGAAGCCATCCGAGCCGTTGCAAATCACTCACCAGCCCCGCGCCGTCTGTGTTGTCTGCGTAAAGCGTGCCATCAGGCAATTTTTTCAGCGTATTGCACGCCTGAGCGAGCAAACAACGTTCGCTATGTTGATCCGCCAGTTGAAAGGCCCGCTCTTTAAATGGAGCGGTGATGTTACAGCCTTTCGCCCCTTCAGCAAAAAAGGCAAGCAGTTGCTGTTCAAAATGTTGCTCATCACCGAGTATTGCGACATAGTCTAAATTTTGCTGGGTTTGCTGAGCGAAAACACGATGAATTTGTGGGGATTTGCTTTGTGCAATGGGGTTGCCCCAAACCGCATATTTATCCATAAAAAATCCTTATTAACCTTGACGGAAAAGCTGTTGTGTAAAAAGATCCCGTATTTCAGAGGGATTATTCGCCGCACCCACCGCCATTTCTAACACGGGGAAGTCTTGCCCAAACTGGGCTTTCACCTCGCAAGCGGTACGACAAGGGGGCAAGCCGGTTAAATTCGCACTGGTTGAAGTGAGCGGAAAACCTGCTTGCTCACATAATATTTTTACCGCAGGGTGATCGGAAATCCGCACCGCAATGGTGGGAAATTGCCCCTTGAGAAAATCGGGGGTATGACGATGAGCTGGCACAACCCAAGTGGTGGGGCGATCATAACGTGCCGTGAGCCGCTGCCAATGGGTTTCGCTAAATTCCCGATCATCAATAAAAGGCAATAGAAAATCCAAGATCGGAGCGATTAAAATCAAGCCTTTGTGCATCGGGCGTTGTTTTAAATCGAGCAATTTCCGCACCGCACTTTCACTTTGCGGATTACAGCCCAAACCAAACACCGCTTCAGTGGGATAGGCGATGACCTCATTTTGTTTTAATTGCTCAACCAGTTGAGCCACATTCTGTTGGTTATTCATTGTCTGTTTCAAATTGATGACGGCACGCTTTGTTGGCACACAACCAAGTGCGATGCAAAGTGCGGTCGGTTTTTTCTTCTTTTTTTAGTGTGCTAATGGGGTAAGCACATTGAGGACAAGGTTCGGCATAGGGCTGGCTGGCAAGGGTAAATTTGCATTTCGGAAATTGATCGCAGCCGTAAAACACCTTGCCTTGTCGCCCACGACGCGGCACAAGATGACCTTTGCCACAAGCAGGGCAAGGCAAATGCGCTTGTTCGGGTTCAAGTTGTTCGTGAACGATATAATCACAGTGCGGATAATCGCTGCATCCGATGAACATACCAAATTGCCCTTGTTTTAATTGCAAAAAATGACCGCACTTTGGACAATGTTGATCTAAGTCTTTCAATATTTTGCTTTCGTGAGCGGGTTGTAATGGCTTGATAAAATCGCATTGCGGATAGGCACTGCAGCCTAAAAATAAGCCTTTTTTGCCCTTTTTAATTTGTAGCAACGCGCCACATTGTGGGCAATGTTCTTCGTGCTTGGAGGCTTGGAATAGGCTTTTACTCATTGCATTGCTCACTTGAACTGAATAAATCAACCCCAACTTGACGCAGCAACTCCGCCGTTTCAAACACAGGCAAGCCCATCACACCGCTGGAACTGCCTTCAATATGAGAAATAAAGATTCCGCCCATACCTTGAATGCCATAAGCGCCCGCTTTATCCATTGGTTCGCCGGTGCGGATATACGCGGAAATTTCTTGTTCTGTCAAAGGCTTAAAGGTAACTTGGCTGGTTTGCACAAGGCTATGTTTTTGATCGGGCAAGCTGACACACACGGCGGTTAGCACTTGGTGCGTTCTGCCGGAAAGCAAGCGTAGCATTTGCGCGGCTTGATCGTGATTTTGTGGTTTGCCTAAAATTTGCCCATCGCACACCACGCTAGTGTCTGCGGACAAAATGGGTAAGTGCGGTGCAAAATTGGCCAGTTTTTCAAGCTGTTGGCGGGCGGCGTGATTTTTCTCTTGCGCCATTCTGCGTACATAGTCCACAGGCTGCTCATCAGCTTTCGGGGTTTCATCAATATCCGCATTGAAGATTTCCACCTTCAACCCCAACTGTTGTAACAGCTGTAAACGGCGTGGGCTTTGCGAAGCAAGATAAAGTTGTGGTTGTGTTGTCATTTTTTCCGCTGATTAAACCAAAATTGCATTATACTTTATTATAGTTCCGCAAAGATTTCATCTGAAAAATCCACCGCACTTTGAGCCACTGCACTTTGGAACGAGAAAATTTAGCGGAAAGTGCGGGGTAAATTTTGTTAATTTTAAGGAAAACAATGATCGAACTTACTCAATCTCAATGGCTAGGCGTTGCCGTCTTGTTGCTTATTTTCTGCCTTGTGCTGTTTTTTATTAGCACCAAACATCAGCGTGATAAACAAGAATTAGCACAGGATTTGAATAAAAACATCAATGATTTCAATCAGCTACTCGAAAAATATGAAACCCTCTCACAGCTTAAAAATCAGCTTGAGCAAGATAAAGTGAAAGCGGAAACTAACGCGGAGGGGTTGCAGGTTCGGCTTGGGGAGCGTGATGAAAAAATCACCTATTTGCAACAAGAATTGGACGAAGAGCAGGCGCGCCATAATGATGCCGCCTCGCAAGTTTCCACAATGAAAGAGCGTTTTGGTATTGCCACCGCCCAAGTACATAGCTTGCAAACCCAGCTCAACCGCAACCGCGAAGAACTCAGCCAAAAACAGCAAGAATGTGTAAATTTAAGCGAAAAATCCACCGCACTTTTGCAGCAACTCACCGAGTTAAAAACGAGTCTTGGCGAGAAAGAAAAGCATTTTGCCCAGCAACAAGAAGATTTTGTTAGAACGAAACAACAGCTTAGCGTTGAATTTCAAAATTTGGCAAATCGCATTTTGGAAGAAAAGAGCCAGAAATTTGATCAAACCAATCAAGCCAGCCTTGATGCCTTGTTAAAGCCATTCCGCGAGCAAATCGAAGGCTTCCAAAAACGGGTGAATGAAATTCATTCGGAATCCTTAAAAGGCAACGCTAGCCTTGAAAGTGAAATCAAAAAAGTGCTAGATGTGGGGCTTGCGATGTCGCAAGAAGCGAATAATCTCACTTCTGCCTTAAAAGGGGAAAAGAAAACTCTCGGCAACTGGGGCGAAATTCAGCTTGAGCGTGCCTTGCAGTTAGCAGGCTTGGTGGAAAACGATCATTATAAAGCGCAAGATCATTTCCGTAATGCGGAGGGCAAATCCAATTATCCAGATTTTGTGGTGTATTTGCCTGATAATAAACATTTGATTATTGACAGCAAAATGTCTTTAGTCGCCTATGAAAATGCGGTGAGTGCCGACAATGAGCAAGCGCAGCAACAATTTTTGCGTGAGCATCACAAGGCGATTAAAAATCATATTGATGAGCTTTCGCGCAAGGATTACAGCAATTTAATTGGTGTGCATAGCCCAAATTTTGTACTGATGTTCATTGCCGTTGAACCTGCTTATATCGAGGCGATGAAGCAGGACAGCAATTTGTTTAATTATGCCTATGAAAAGAACGTCATTTTAGTGTCGCACACCACTTTAATGCCGATTTTACGCACTGTGGCGAACCTATGGCGCATTGAGCGAGGTAATGCAGAGGCGCGTGAAATTAGCGGTAAGGCAGGGGATATTTATAACCAAATGTGCTTGGTGGCGGAGCGGTTGGCGAAACTGGGTAACAGTTTGGCAACCGTGAGCGGGCATTATAATCACGCGGTTACCGCCTTTGCTGGGCAACAAGGCTTAGCAGGAAAAATTGAACGGTTTAAAGATTTTTCTGCCAAAGCTAACAAAGTGATGCCACAGGTGGAATTGCTGCATAATGACCTTGATTTAGCCAAATTAAGCGCCATTTCAGCAGAACAAATTGAACAGGAAAAGCATTGATATTTTGCCGAAAAACAGGTAACTTCAGCGCCCATTAATAAAAAGAGAACAACATTAGGAATAGAAAAATAGGATATTTATGCAACATTCGTCTTCAACTAAATACAAAACCCCCACATTATTTAGCCAGATTATTTTCGCCAGCCGTTGGCTGCAACTGCCGATTTATCTTGGCTTAATCGTGGTGCAAGGCATTTACGCCTACAAATTTATGAAATCCCTATGGGAACTTATCACCAACCTGCAAGAACTGGATTCCAACGCCATTATGCTTTCCGTGCTAAATTTGATTGATGTGGTGATGATCGCCAATTTGTTGGTTATGGTGATTGTGGGCGGTTACGAGATTTTCGTTTCCAAGCTGCATACCGAGGGCCACCCAGATGAACCTGAATGGTTAAGCCACGTTAATGCTTCCGTGTTGAAAGTGAAACTTTCTATGTCGATCATCAGTATTTCGTCTATCCATATGCTACAAACTTTCGTCAATGCAGCAAATATGCCAGAAAAAACGATGATGTGGCAATTATTGCTTCATTTAGGCTTTTTGGTTTCCGCCATCGCAATGGCTTATACGGATAAAATCTTGTATAGCACCAGCCATAAAAATCATTAATTTTTCCACCGCTCTTTATAAAAGAGCGGTTTTTCTATCCGCGTTGCATTTTCTTTAATTGATATAAATAAGAAAGCGCTTGTTTCGGGCTCATTTCATCAGGATCAAAGTTTTCAATCATCTGCCAAAGCGCATCTTTCTGCTCATTTTCTTCCATTAACAACAGCTCTCCTTGTCCTTGCTGTTGCATTGCATCTACATTTAACTGATTGTTTTGTTGGGAGAATTTTTCTAACTGCGCCAGTTTTTGTTTGGCGAGTTTAATCACCGATTGCGGAACGCCTGCCAATGCCGCCACCGCCAAACCGTAACTTTTACTTGCCGCGCCTTCTTGCACCGCGTGCATAAAGGCGATGGTGTCGTTATGCTCCACCGCATCTAAATGCACGTTGGCAATGCCTTTTAACTGCTCAGGCAAAACGGTCAGCTCAAAATAATGCGTAGCAAATAAGGTCAGCGATCGTACTTTTTGCGCAAGCCATTCTGCACAAGCCCAAGCAAGGGAAAGTCCGTCATAGGTGGACGTGCCGCGCCCAATTTCATCAATAAGCACTAAGCTGTTTGCGCTGGCTTGATGCAAAATATTCGCCATTTCCGTCATTTCGACCATAAAGGTTGAGCGCCCTGAAGCCAGATCATCTGATGCGCCAATACGCGTGAAAATGCGATCGATCGGGCCGAGCATAGCTCTTTCTGCTGGCACAAAAGATCCCATATAGGCCATTAGCGTGATCAATGCAGTTTGACGCATATAGGTGCTTTTTCCCCCCATATTCGGGCCAGTTATGATCAATAAATGACGATCTGCACTCAGTTTGACTGGGTTGGCAATAAACGGATTTTTGGACACTTGTTCCACCACAGGGTGGCGACCATTTTGAATATCCACGCCAATTTCATCGCTAAAGGTTGGCGCAACATAGTTCAGGGTTTCTGCCCGTTCCGCTAAGTTGGTTAGCACATCTAATTCTGCCAAAGCAAGGCTTGCCAGCTGTAATGCACCTAAGTGCGGTAATAATTCATCGAAAATTTCTTCATAAAGTTGCTTTTCCAGCGTAAGCGCCGCGCCTTTGGCTTTCAGCACTTTATCTTCATAGGTTTTTAATTCAGGAATAATGTAACGTTCCGCATTTTTGAGCGTTTGACGACGAACATAGTGAATAGGCGCTTTATGTACTTGCCCTTGGGGAATTTGAATATAATAGCCGTGTACCGCATTAAAACCAATTTTTAGGGTGTCAATGCCGGTGCTTTGTCGCTCCCGTTGTTCCAAATCCTCCAAATAACGGGTTGCGCCATCAGACAGCGAACGCCATTCATCAAGCTCGGCGTTAAAGCCTTCCGCAATCACGCCGCCATCACGAATCAATAAAGGCGGATTTTCAATAATCGCGCGTTCTAATAGATCTAATTGCGCTGAAAAATCGGCAATTTGTTGAGAAAATGCAGCAAATTGCGGACAATGTTGTTGATTAAGATAATCTTGAATCGCAGGAATTTGCGCGAGCGCGGTGCGTAAACGGGTGAGATCCCGTGGACGCGCTGAACGCAATGCCACGCGCGCTAAAATCCGTTCCATATCCCCCACTTGTTGCAAGTGCGGTTGAAATTCTGCCACTAAATCCTGTTGCAAAATTTGACTGATGGTTTGTTGGCGTAAGGTTAATTTTTCACGATCGCGAATCGGTTGGTGAATCCAACGTTTCAGCAAACGACTCCCCATTGGGGTAACACATTTGTCTAGCACGGAAGCAAGGGTATGCTCTGTGCCACCTGTTAAATTTTGGGTGAGTTCTAAATTCCGTCTTGTGGCGGCATCTAATTGAATATTCTCATTATTTTGTACCAAACTGATGCTTTGAATATGGGGCAACGCGGTGCGCTGAGTTTCCTTGGCATATTGTAACAAACATCCCGCAGCGCAAAGCCCAAGGGGGGATTTTTCTACCCCAAAGGCGCGTAAATCTTGCGTACCAAATTGACGATTAAGCTGCTCAATGGCAGTTTTTAATTCAAATTCCCAAATGGGACGGCGGCGTAATCCCTTTGCATTTTCAATTAAATAACGATCTTCAAAATCTTCACAATAAAGTAATTCCACAGGCTGAATGCGCTGTAATTCCGCTTGCAAACTCTCTTTGCTAGCAGGCTCACTCAACTGAAAACGCCCCGATGCCATATCCAAAGTTGCCAAGCCAAATTTGTCTTTTTCCTGATAAACCGCAGCAATCAAATTATCCTGACGTTCAGGCAACAAGGCTTCATCACTGATTGTTCCGGGGGTAACAATGCGCACAATTTGGCGTTCCACCGGCCCTTTTGCCGTGGCAGGATCGCCCACTTGCTCGCAAATCGCCACACTTTCGCCAAGCTGAACTAATTTCGCTAAATAGCCCTCCACCGCGTGATAGGGCACACCCGCCATAGGAATAGGCTGCCCTGCCGACTGCCCACGTTTGGTCAAGGAAATATCCAACAATGCCGCCGCTTTTTTTGCATCATCATAAAATAATTCATAAAAATCCCCCATTCGATAAAACAGCAAAATCTCAGGATTTTCTGCTTTCAATCGAAGGTACTGCTGCATCATTGGGGTGTGTTGGCTATTTTTATCGTCTAAGTTCATTGTACTACCTAAACAGTTTTTTTGATTTATAGTGTTTCATTAGGAAATAATTTTAGCTTAAAAATAGGGGCTGTAGTAGATTAGCCCTAAATTTCACACCATTTTCGCAATATTTTTAACTGCTCTTTTGGTGTCCCAAAGTTAAACCGAAATTCACATTCCTTCAAGAATAAGGGAAAGTTTTTTTCGGTTAATTCCATTATATTTTCGCAGTATCCGCTTCGCCTGATTCCAAAAATTTTCAATGCCATTAATATGATTTTGTTTCACCGCAAATAGCTCGGAATGATTGATTCGTTCGTGGTGAAATTCACTCACATCAAGCGCATCATAACTGCGATAAGTGTCCGTATAAACCCAGCTATCAGGCTTGATTTTTCTTTTAATAACAGGGAGTAATGTTTCACTCTTGGTGTTTTCAACCACAACAGTAAATACCTTTCCTTGTCGTTTTAGTCACCCAAAAACAGCAACTTTTCCAGCCGCTCCTCGTCCTCGTTTTCCCTTTCGATGACCACCAAAATAGCTTTCGTCTAGTTCAATTTCCCCCTCAAAAATCTCGTTAACTTCAAGGGATAAATGATAGCCAATCACAAGCCTGATTTTATGGTAGAACAAAGCGGCTGTATTCGGTTGAATATCTAGCAAATTTGCTGCCGTTCTTGCAGTAACTTCTGCGACAAAAAACTCAAGCAGTTTTTTCTGTATAGATTTCTTTAATTTACAATATGTTATCTTCATTTTTGTAGTATAGCATTGTTGCTAATCTACTACAGCCCCTAAAAATATGGTGTTATTTATATTTATTTTAGGTTGTATTTAATAAAAAAGCTATTGATGGTTGTAATGAAAGCGGTGGGAGATGTATAGAATATTCTTGATATAACTCAAGTTAGGCGAAAATAATGGGGTATTGAACAACCCCATTATTTATTTCTGGGTATTTTTATTTATATAATAAAATCTCTTCAGGAATACCAAAGAAACTGCTGAATACCAGTTCTGTCGTTGAACCTGAAGCTTTCACTTTTACTTTAGGATTAGCTTGTTTAACTTTCCAAACGCCATTAAGCGTTACTTTCACTGCCAATGGTTTTGGACGTTTTTCATTAACGATATTTAAGTTAGTGGTAACGCCACTTACCACGAGTGCATCACCATCTTGCTTAGTCATCACAATAGCTGGCATATTCGCTGATTTCACTAAATCATCTTCAATATTGCCTGATTTATAGAACGCATAACCATTTACCTGTGAGAGTCTATCTTTGACGATATGTGCATTACTTTGTGCAGAAAACTCATAAGGTTTATTACCGCTCTTAAGTTGCGATGCAAGATTTTGCATTTTGCTTGGTGTTGCATCAAGAATCACTAAGTATTCGTAGCCTGCATTATTTCCTTGTTGACTGTGATCTAACCACGCAGAACTAAATACACCTTGTGTTTCTTTACGCGCCATTCCAACATAACGCTTATCTGGCTCACCTTGAATGGATTTTTGTTTCTGTTTTACCACATAGCCTTGTGGTGCATTCGTGATTAAATAACCATTGCCATCACCATCAATGAGCCAATCTCCCGTTTTAAAGCTTAATGGGCTTGAACTACTTACTGTTTTGCCGTTAAGTAATGCATTGCCACTACTATCACTTGATAACTGGAATAACGTGGTTTCTACGTCTTTGTTATTATTACTGCTACGAATATCTGTACCGACCATAATTAAATGATCATCGGCAGCAAGAACGGTTTTCTTCGCAGTAAATTTTGAATCAAAGTTCGTCATTCCAGAAGGTGACAATAAAAGCGATGCCATCATTCCGTATTTCTGTTGTAAAGAAGATGTTCCATTATAAGGCGTTTCTCCTCGCAACATTAAGGTATGCGTAACTGGGCTATTAAGCTTATCAAAAGGTAGGTGGATCGCGGTTATCCCTGGTAAACGGTTCCAATCCCACCCTGCTTCCACAAAACCTTGTTCACTTGGTTTTTTATGCGAAAGAATTTGCGCAGAGCCATTACTTTGATAACGTCCATAACGGTTTTCTTCAAAATAAATTTCTGATGACCATACATTGCTGTTATAAGTCTTCAACGTAACCATTTTGTCATTAAAACGGTGAATACCAAATGCCCCACCATTAAATGCCCAGAAACCTTGTGGCAATTTCGCAGGTGCAATTTCTTGCTTAAATATTGCCGCACTTTGTTTCGCTGTTTTACCTGCAAGAGTCAAGTAAATACCTGCTAATTCTGTATCTACCTTACCTTTATTGGCTAATGCTAACCAGCGGTATGAGTCTGCAATAGAATTTAGAGATTCGGTGGCAAATGGGTGACGTCCACTAATGCTAATCCCTGTATTTGGGTTACTATAAATCCAAGCTGAAACGAGGGCTTTTTTCAGATTATGATAAGCCTCATCTTTTACAGCAAAAGCTGTACCACTGAATAAATAAGCTAATCCAGCCGTATTTGGAAATGCTGGGAAAGCATACCCTGGATAATGTCCATTATGACGCCAAGCCGTACCATCTGCACGCAAGCCATCTTTTGAACCTGGTACATTTTGAGAAAGTGAACCACTAATATAATTTGCAAAAGAGGCAACCAAACGACCACGTTCTTTTGCATCTGTTTCTAAAAATAGTAAGGCTAAATGTTGACGAGCAAGTGTATTATAATAGTCCAAGTTAGAGCTATCAGGCGTTAATACCATATCAAAACTGTCTTTAAACTCTCTTGCATACCATAATAAAGCATCATAGATGGTTTTCTGTAAATTTGCTTGTGCCAAAACATCACGCATTAAAAATGCGGATAAATACCACCAACGTGAGCTGTATCCCCAGTGGTGAGTGGTGATTAATCCACTTCCTTTATAGAATCCTTGATCAATCAAATGCTCAGTTAAGAGAATATACATATTCGCCAGCTGCTGACGTTCCGCATTATTGCGTGTTTTATTGTAAGCACGGCTAATGTTGTACATTAAGGTAGAATAATCTGCTAAATCAATATATTCATCGAAAAGCTTTTTATCCTCTGGCTTCATATGTCCCATTTGATAGCGATTTTTTTGCTTACCGGTAAGAACGTGTCGTCCAGTAATCACACCATCTGCACTCTTACGAATAGTAAAACTATCAAACTTTTGTTTTAAGTCTTTAAAGTTAATGTTTTCTTTAAAACGTGGATCGGCTTCATAAAGCAAGAAGTCTTTAAAACGCGTTTCAACCGTATTTAGATCTTGCTGTAATTGCGCGGCAGAAACTTTTGGTAAAGGGCTATATTTATAGCGTACTTCCGGTTCAGTAATGCGTGTTTTAACGTGATAATCTGACCATTGATAACGGAAATCATCGACCGACAACATAATGTGATCGATAAAAAATCGTCCTTTTTTCACCGCTCTTGGAGCCATAAAACGAATAGAATCAATCTTGCTACCAATTCCGCGAGAAATAGAAAGCGCAGGACCATCACCGCCTCCATCTTGCGTTCCACCAGAAACGCGAGAGCCTGCCATTTCACGGTATTCCATATCATTATTTAATGATACTCCCACTGCACGCCAACCTTTAAAATCTAATTTAACGCGCAAGCCTGCATCACCATTATTATAAGCTGTTACCCCTTGTCCCAAATCAACGATCAAATAATCATCAATTGGCGTTTCATTATAAATAAAAAAGGAAAATAATGGTGTAGAACCTCTTCCCCAAGCTTCTCTGGATTCTGCATCACTAGGAACATAATAATCACGATGAAAAACAATGCTACTGCCCGCAGTCCAATTCCATTCTAAAGAGGTTTTCCCTGTAATAGAACGAAGATCAGTTAAGGAAAGCTCGCTGCCTTTACTCACGGTAAAATCTTTAAGCACCGCGCTATTTACGAAAGGCTCAATCTTAGCCTGCATAATATTGTTGGGATCACGCGTTTCACTTGCCAAGCTACTACCTGCCATAAAAGTGGCAGATAGGGCAAGTAATGAAACGTTAAGTTTTTTCATTTTACCTGACATTGCCCGACTCCTTAGAATGTATTGCTTAAACCAAAACCAACCACAGTTTCTTTGTAATTGCCGAATTTGTTGTATGACAATGAACCAGATATGTTCAAGTTTTCAGTAATGTCTAAACGTGCATTTAACTTCGTTGAGAATTGGTTACCCGTGATATTGTTCACGTTGAAATCATAACCAGTTGTCGCACTATCACTTGCTAAGCGGTAACTCATTGTTGCATCAGAACCACCCATTTGTTTGTAATATTGCAAATCTAGGCTTGGTACAAATTTACCAATGGCAAGGTCAAAGCGTTTCCATAATGAAATACCACCACCAATATGTTGGGCGCTATATTTTTGCGTGTCTGCTGATAAAGCAAATGGCGAACCCGTTTCTTCCCAACCCTCATTATTAAACCATTGTTGTTTTAGGCTTAAGAACGGACGTAATCCCACGCCCTTAACTTCAGTATCAATACCACCAGTGAGCTGATAACCAAATTGGAAACCTGAGTAATCACCCGTTGCGGTAGTATTACCAATTTGACGAGTGCTATCTACAGAGTAAGTTCCTCCCAGTAAGTTTGCTTCAGCGAAATAAAGATCACCTTTCCACTCAACATAAGGCATAAAGATAAATTGGGTTACTTTTTTATCAATATCAGAACGTTCAGAAGCAAGTGAGCTACGATTCACGCCAGCAGAGAAACCGATTAATGCTTCATCATTAATCTGACGATCCATACCAAAATGAACCCCATAACGATTCAATTTATACTCACCGCTGTCTTTACCGCGTCCAAGTGAAGTGGTTGCCCATAAATTCCAGCCATCTTCACGTTCATAGCTTGGTAACTGATGGCGATAAGCTAAGGTGCGTTGCTCAATATGGCTACGCATTTGCTCACCCCACACCCAAGCGGCAGTAATGTCTGAGGCGCTAAGGTCAGGCATCATTTGGTTTGCTAAGCGTCTTGCTTGTTCATTAGTGCGAGCGGAACGAATAATTTGCTCTGCTTCGTTATCTGAACCATTAAATTTCTCATCCAAGATGTAACTTACAAAAGGTTGTTGATCTTCTGGCAATAATGAAACAAATGCATTACGGCTTGGGTCTCTTAAGAACTCAACAGCCCCCGCTTTATAACGAACAACGTATTGATTAGCCTGTGACTCTTTTTGCAACTCACCTGCTTTTTGGTTATAAACTTGCCAGCTATCTGGCTCAGTATAAACCTTATCTTCTTTTTGTAATAAAGAATTACCTTGATTGTCTACCAGATCAATTTCTGTTTTATCCCCAACAGTTACACCATTGCCAGTACTAAATAAAGTATAATCTTTATCTGTAATATCCTGAGTGGTTACTCCTTCGGCAAATTGCACTAATAATTTCTGATTTGCTACATTTACCGAGCCGGCTTTTAACAATGGATTTGACGTTGCTTGATCTTCCACTGCTAAAGTTAATGTACTATCAGGATTTGCTGAACTAAAGGTAGCATTGCCTAAATCCACGCCAGAATTTGCTACATCAATCACCGCATCCCCTTTATTGGTCACAGCAATATAGTTTTTGCCCTCTATTTGAGCTTGAATATCTTTTGTTAAACGTGGTACACCACCTGATGCCGTATTATCCAAGGTCAGCTCATAGATTTCGGCTTCATAATTTAATGAATAATCCTGTGCAGATAAGGTTAATGCCCCATTTTTATGGGTAGATACGATATTTTCTGCAAGAGTAGTCTCTTTAAGATCACTCAGTGATTGTCCATCTTTATCTAAAACTTTAATAGTAGCTAATCCTACTGTTGAATTTTCAGCATCTGCTAAATCAAGTAATTTCACTTTATCAAAGCCCTGTAAAACAGAACCTGAAGTGTTTTCATCATAGGTGTAATTACCTAATTTTAAAGTAAGTGCGGTATTTTCAATGTTTGCTTTTGCCACTGAAAGCAAAGACTCAGAGAAACTCGCTGAAGTGTTTTGATCAACACCCGCTACATTAAGCACTAAAGTATTATCCGCTCCACCTGAGTTAAAAGTCAGATTGCCCCAATCGATTTTTCCACTGTTGGCAAGGGAAATTTCTAAATCACCAGTATTGTTGATACTTTTCAAACCGTTCACTGCATTAATTTCAGAAAGTACGGTGGAATCAATTTTAGCCGTATTACCTACATCCGCAACAATATCCAGACGAGAAGCTCCATCATAAGTATAAGTTACTTTATAGGCATTACCCTCAACTTTAGATGTTATCGTACTACCATTTTTTACAAGGGTCATATATTGATGATTATTAAATGCTGTTGATATCTCATCAATCTCTAATGAATTACCATTTTTATCAAACAATTTCACTGCATTTTCAGCCAGTGAAACAATTTCACCAGCAAATAGCGTAAAGGTGAGTTTATCTCTACCACTTAATGCCACTGCATTGTTATGAACATCAGCATCAGCCAAATCGGTAAATTTCACTTTCACTTCTTTGTTACGCACATCTGCTTTAGCAACCGTAACCAATGGGGCGACATTGGCAGTTTCTAAATTGGTTTCAAATGAAAGTTTAGAATCTGCAAGAGAAAGGAATTCAGCGGTGTTCCAATTATCACCTTTTTGATCAGAAACGATCACTAAATTACCGTCTAAGTTACCAATTTCATTAATGCCTGTAATGCTATGCGAACGTAAACGGCTTTCTGCATTTGCATCTTTTATGCCTTTGTACACATAAAGTCGAACGCCAAGTTTTTCTGAATTTTGGGATCTATTTTCGATAGGACTTGTAATCGGTTGAGCGCCTGTCACACTTTTATAGGGGTTAACCTCAATATTTCCATCAATGCTCCCTCCCGAAACTTTAATAAATAATGGTCGGTTTCTACCTAGAGTTTTCTGTTCTTTTTTAATTTTAATAGCATTTTCACTACCAACTATCTTACTCCCCTCTAATAAATAAATACCGTGGTTATTCTTAATATCATAACCAGCATAACCATTAAATTCTCCATCAAACTCCAAGCCTATTTTACCGGATATCGTAACTGGCGTTAATGAAGCAGGTTTCAACCCACCATCTTTAGCACCAATAAATAAAGCTGAGCTGAGATTAGTTGTATCATCCAATAATAAAGCAACTCCAGAGGAAGCCGTTAAATCATTTTTTACAAAAATACTTCCCTGATTTTGTTTAGAATTATTTTTTGTGATTTCAACAGCATTACCTGATGAAACATTAATACAATCTCCCTGCGAAAGAATAACAATATTTGCTTTCTTTCCCTGATCAAATAACTTATTCTCATACGACTTTGTTGTATCCAAACACGCAGCCTGAGCCGCAAAGCTTGCGCTATATAACGCCATTCCAACAAAAACAGAGAGCGGTAATAATTTCAAATTTTTCATCATTATTCTCCTATGGTTTCCCTAATTAAAAGGTAAATCTCATTCCTAAACGTAGATAATTTTGTTTTGATGTTTCTTTATCTATGTTCAAGAATTTCACGTTTTCACGATAGTATTCCGCCATTAGTGTCACATTATTATTGATTTGATACTGAGCGCGTAACGCATAACGAGTTAGATCACGTTTTTCAGTGAAAAGACCTGTACATTTACCTTTATCTAAATTACATTCATCTTTCACTTTAATTTTGCCGAAAATAGATTTACGAATATAAGGTGAGAAGGTTAATCCAAAAGGCGTTTTATACGTCATATAGATACGCAACTGAGGATTGCTTTCTGTATTAGTCGTGTTATCCCAAACGGGTTTATCATCATCTTGACGTTTGCGTACATCGTTATACGCAATTTCAAAATTGAAGTTTGGCGAAACTAAATAACGTAAGCCTTGTTCAATCTCCCAACCAAATTGGGTTTTTCTGGTATGTTTTGCAACATCAGCAGAATTATTTGAACCAATGTATTGCCGATTATTTTCATATTTCACAACTTCAGGTTTAAAACGACCATTCCATACTAAGCGATCTGTAATATTATAGTTATAGTAAAGATCCATGTTGTAATAGTCGGTTGTATGATTTGCCCCTGCTGCACTTAGCGTTTTATCTTGACGAATATTAAAAGAAGGTTGCACCCAACCATTATTAAAACGATAACGATAACTTACCCCAAAATCTAAACGTTGATAATCACGTTTACCAGCAACTTGTTGCATTTGCGCACCGTTAGCTGCAGGATTTTTATCTTTAACTGACTGAGTATAGCCTTTGCTTCGATTTTGACGGAAGCCTAAGTTAAACGTCCAATTAGAATTATCTGGAGAAACGGACATACCTAAACGGTAACCGTGGTAATTTCGCCCTTTCCCAGTATTTATGCCATTATCATCATAAACATCGTTATATCTTACATCTTCCCAGCTAAGGAAAGCATTAACATTGGCTGCTTGAGCTTGAAAGGCAACAAAAGAAAGTGATGATGCTAATAAAACCGGTTTTACTATTTTCATAATAAGTATCTCCAATTGAAGTAAATTAATGAAACGCTATTTTAATATATTCGCAAAATAAAAAAGAAATTGAAACAAGATAAGATAGATTATTTGAAGTAGATCACAAAATAAAAATTAATGAAGAGAAACGACTTCAAACAAAATGATTCTTCAATTCTGCACTTTACAAAGGGCTATAAGGACAGAGACAGTTGCTAGCTTTTCGGTAGGATATTATTTGGAACACAGTTCACAAAATAGAAAAAAGATCAAAATTTTACTTGATACTGTATATCAATACAGCTATATTATGCAGCAGTTTTGATGATGAATTTATAAGGACAAGCAAAATGGCTAAAGAAGATAAAGCAAAAAAAAGTGAGAAACCACAAATTACCACTCAAGAAGAAAAACAAAAAGCTCTTGCTGCGGCGTTAGGTCAAATTGAAAAACAATTTGGTAAAGGTTCAATTATGAAATTGGGGGAAACCCAAGATTTGGACATTGAATCTATTTCCACAGGTTCACTGGGGTTAGACATTGCCTTGGGTATCGGTGGTTTGCCAATGGGACGTATCGTAGAAATTTACGGGCCAGAATCTTCAGGGAAAACCACATTAACCCTTTCTGTTATTGCACAAGCACAAAAATTAGGCAAAACCTGTGCCTTTATTGATGCAGAACACGCCTTAGATCCAATTTATGCGGCAAAACTTGGTGTTGATGTCAAAGAATTGCTTGTTTCTCAGCCTGACAACGGTGAAGAAGCATTAGAAATTTGTGATGCCTTAGTTCGTTCTGGCGCGATTGACGTGGTGATTGTGGACTCTGTAGCCGCCCTTACGCCAAAAGCAGAAATTGAAGGGGATATGGGTGATGCACACGTTGGTTTACAAGCGCGTTTAATGTCGCAAGCCTTGCGCAAGCTCACTGGACAAATCAAAAACTCAAACTGCTTGGTGATTTTCATCAACCAAATTCGTATGAAAATTGGTGTGATGTTTGGTAACCCAGAGACCACCACTGGCGGTAACGCATTGAAATTCTATTCTTCAGTGCGTTTAGATATTCGCCGTGTAGGTGCAGTGAAAAACGGCGACGAAATCATTGGTAATGAAACTCGTGTGAAAGTGGTGAAAAACAAAGTTGCCCCACCATTCCGTCAAGTTGATTTCCAAATTCTTTACGGTGAAGGCATTTCACGCAATGGTGAATTAATTGAATTGGGTGTAAAACATAAACTAGTTGATAAATCAGGCGCGTGGTTCTCTTATAACGGTGAAAAAATAGGTCAAGGCAAAGCCAATGCAATGAAATGGTTAGCTGAACACCCTGAACAAGCCGAAGAATTAGAAAATAAATTACGCGAAGAGCTTTTAGCAAATCCAGACAAATCTCTCATTGCCGATATTGAAGCGGATCAAAATGAAGACATTGCAGAAATGGATTCTGAATTTTAATCCCTTTGATTAAATCATCTTCAAAAAAGTGCGGTAATTTTTGACCGCACTTTTTCTAACAGCAATTTAGGAATCAGTGAGAAAAAATGGCATCATTGGCATTAAATTATGTGGTGAATTTGCTCTCCCGCCGCGAATATAGTGAATATGAATTGCGTTGCAAAATGCAAGAAAAAGCCTTCACAGAAGCAGAAATTGAACAGGCTTTAGCGATTTGTCAGGAAAAAAACTGGCAAAGTGATCGCCGTTTTGCAGAAAATTATTTACATTACCGATCACAAAAAGGCTATGGTCTTAATCGAATTAAACAAGAGCTTTTTCAACTTAAAGGCATTTCTTCAGAGATCGCGGAAGACGTATTAGCGGAAATGGACATTGATTGGTTTGAGATTGCGCATTCCGTGTTACGCAAGAAATTCCCCAATTATGCACAAGAGCAAGATTTCAAAATGAAACAAAAAATCTGGCGCTATATGCTTTCACACGGCTTTCAAAGTGAAGAATTTGCCGATTTAGTCGGTTCGGGTGAAAACGAGTTTTACTAAGGCACAGCATTTACTGCCCTTTCTTTATCTATGCTTTCCACAAAATATTGACACAAATAGCCCTTTCTTCTTTGAGTGAACCCTACTCAATGATAAACTAATGCCAATTTTTGTCTTAAATAATTAATATAGGAAACAACAATGCGAGCGAGTCGATATTTATTTGCTACTTTAAAAGAAACCCCGAATGATGCACAGGTGGTGAGCCATCAATTAATGTTGCGTGCTGGAATGGTGCGTCCTTTAGCGTCAGGACTTTATAACTGGTTGCCAACAGGCTTACGCGTACTTAAAAAAGTAGAAAATATTGTGCGTGAAGAAATGAATAAAAGCGGTGCGATCGAAGTAGAAATGCCCGTTGTTCAACCTGCTGAATTATGGCAAGAATCGCAACGCTGGGAGCAATATGGCCCAGAATTATTACGTTTCCAAGATCGTGGACAACGTGATTTTGTGCTTGGCCCAACACACGAAGAAGTGATCACCGATTTAGTTCGCCGTGAAGTGAGTTCTTATAAGCAACTTCCACTGAATTTATACCAAATTCAAACCAAATTCCGTGACGAAGTGCGTCCACGTTTTGGGGTAATGCGTGGTCGTGAATTTTTAATGAAAGATGCTTATTCTTTCCACACCACAAAAGAAAGCTTGCAAGAAACCTATGACATAATGTACCAAACCTACAGCAATATTTTCACCCGTCTAGGTTTAGATTTCCGTGCAGTGCAGGCGGATACCGGTTCTATCGGTGGCAGTGCTTCACACGAATTCCAAGTGTTAGCACAAAGTGGTGAAGATGATATTGTGTTTTCCACAGAATCTGATTTTGCAGCGAATATTGAACTTGCCGAAGCAGTGGCACAAGGCGAACGTGGCACGCCAACTCAGCCAATGGAATTAGTGGATACGCCAAATGCCAAAACCATTAACGAATTGGTGGAACAATTCAATGTGCCAGTAGAAAAAACTGTGAAAACCTTGATTGTAAAAGGCGCAAATGAAGAACAACCATTAATTGCATTAATTATTCGTGGTGATCATAATTTGAATGAAATCAAAGCGCAAAAATTAGCGCAAGTGGCTGAACCGCTTGAATTTGCTGATGAAGCGGAAATTAAAGCAAAAATTGGCGCAGGCGTTGGCTCTCTTGGCCCTGTTAATTTGCCGATCCCAGCCATTATTGATCGTAGCGTAGCATTAATGAGCGATTTTTCAGCGGGCGCAAACATTGATGGTAAACATTATTTCAATATCAACTGGGAACGTGATGTGCCAATGCCAGAAGTGGCAGATTTACGCAACGTAGTAGAAGGTGATCTAAGCCCTGATGGCAAAGGTTCATTGTTAATCAAACGTGGTATTGAAGTAGGACATATTTTCCAACTTGGCACAAAATATTCTGAAGCGATGAAAGCCACCGTACAAGGCGAAGATGGCCGCCCACAAACAATGATTATGGGCTGTTACGGTATTGGTGTGAGCCGTGTGGTTGCCGCAGCGATTGAACAAAGCCACGATGAACGTGGAATTATCTGGCCAACCGATGCCATTGCGCCATTTACTGTAGCAATCGTGCCGATGAATATGCACAAATCTGAAAGCGTGCAAGAATTTGCCGAAAATTTATACCGCACTTTAAGCGCTGAAGGGATTGAAGTGATTTTTGATGATCGTAAAGAGCGCCCAGGGGTAATGTTTGCGGATATGGAACTCATTGGTGTGCCGCATATGTTAGTCATCGGTGAGAAAAACCTACAAAATGGCGAAATTGAATATAAAAATCGCCGAACAGGTGAAAAACAGATGATCAACAAAGATCAGTTAGTGGAATTTGTGAAGCAACAAATTAAATACTAAATAAAGTTGTTGGGCGGCAAAAGCTGCCCAATTTTTTTATCTAAAATTTGTGAAAAAAGCACCGCACTTACTTCTTTTGATTGTTTTTATCCATTTTGACGAACTAAAAATGACATAGATCAGCGTTTAACAATCGATCAAGCGTATAATCGAAATGGTTTTATATTCATCAAAATTGAGGTAAAAAAATGAAAAAATTCATATTTCCAAGCTTTTTAACTGTGTTGTTAGCAGGTTGTGTTCACACTCCACACGAAGCAAGCCCCCATTCCTATTGGGGATATAGTGGAGAGGGAGCTCCGCAACATTGGGGCAATTAAGTGCAGACTACCAATTATGTGAACAGGGCAAAAATCAATCGCCGGTTAATTTGACCAAAGCCGTAACCTCGCATAACAGCGTAGAATATCAATATCAGCCGAGCAACGTTAGCTTAGTCAATAATGGACATACTTTACAAGCCTCTCTACAATCAGCAAATAATCAATTAAAGATTGATGACAAAACTTTTACGTTACAGCAATTTCATTTCCATACACTAAGTGAACATCAATTCCAAGGTAAGCATTTCCCAGTAGAAATCCATTTTGTACATAAATCTGAAACCGGTGAGCTTGCTGTGCTGGCGGTAATGGTGAAAGAAGGAAAAGCAAATTCTGTGCTAGAAGAATTACTGCATAACCCTTTGAATGTTAATGAAAAAATGGCACTGGCACAGCCATTAGACATCACAAAATTGCTGCCGCGAAGTAAAGGGCATTATCGTCTTAATGGTTCGCTCACCACGCCGCCTTGTAGCGAAGGGGTAAATTGGGTGGTTTTACAGCAACCTATCAGTGCAAGCAGTGAGCAGATTCGATCATTATCACATACATTAGGGAATAATAATCGCCCTGTACAACCAATTAACGCTCGAATTGTCGTAAGCGAATAAATGTAAAGAGGGCATTTTTAAGCCCTTATTTCTTATTATTTTTGATCGAAATTTTCCCATTTTTTTACCGCACTTTTTTCTTGCGCGATCTTGCCCTAAAACATAGAATAGCCCTTTAAAAAATGGCATAGCTCATTTTATAAACGATATTGAGTAGTAGATTTTCAATGACAGAACAACAAACTAGCTTTGCGGATCAAAAACGCAAAACCGTTGAAACCGCTGAATTTACCGCTGACGGACGCTACAAACGTAAAGTGCGTAGTTTCGTGTTGCGTACAGGGCGATTAAGCGATTTTCAACGTAATATGATGAATGAATATTGGCCGATTTATGGCTTATCACATCAAACAGAACCTTTTGATTTTAAAAAGATTTATGGCAACGACAAGCCCGTTATTTTAGAAATCGGTTTTGGAATGGGGAAATCCCTAGTGGAAATGGCGGAGCAAAATCCAGATAAAAATTATCTAGGAATTGAGGTGCATACCCCCGGTGTGGGTGCGTGCATTGCTTATGCTGTGGAAAAGAAAGTAAAAAATCTACGCGTTATTTGCCACGATGCCACAGAAATTTTACGCGATTGCATTGCCGATGGCAGCCTTGCTGGCTTACAACTTTTTTTCCCCGATCCTTGGCATAAAGCGAAGCATCATAAACGCCGCATTGTACAGCCGCATTTTGTGCAAACTGTCTGCCAAAAGCTCGCTAACCAAGGCTTTATTCATATGGCAACAGACTGGGAAAACTATGCGGAACAAATGTTAGACGTATTGCAAAATAATCCACAGTTACGCAATACTTCCGCCACAAAGGACTATATTCCACGCCCTGAAAGCCGCCCATTGACCAAGTTTGAACAGCGAGGTCATCGCTTGGGACACGGCGTATGGGATTTATATTTTATTAAAACTGAATAAATATCAGCCTAGAAATACGAGGAGAAAACGATGGCTATTCAACGTAACAGAAGACAACGCAAAAAAATGCACCTTGCAGAATTCCAAGAATTAGGCTTTTTAGTAAACTGGCAATTCGCAGAAAATACTCCGATTGATAAAATTGATGAAGTTGTAGATCGTTTTATCAACGAAGTCATTCGCCCAAATGGCTTAGCTTATGAAGGTAGCGGTTATTTACATTGGGAAGGTTTAGTCTGCTTAGAAGAAATCGGAAAATGTGATGAAAGCCACCGCGAGCTAGTAAAAAACTGGTTAGAAAGCAATGGATTACAACAAATTGAAATCAGCCAACTGTTTGATATTTGGTGGGAATATCCAGCGAAGTAATAAGATTGAACAGCAATCTTATGTTTATTGGTTAGAATCTAAATTATAGAGTAAAAACTGTATGCGATTTAATTTCGGATACAGTTTTTTTATTGGGTTTTATTAAGGTTGTCCTAGATTTCTTATCAATTCTGTTACATTTTCTAAGTTGCTCATTTTTCTTGATTAGCGAAATTCTTAACTTCATTAGTATAATTTTTCTTCTAATTATAGAGTGTAGCGTATCAGTATTGGTGCTCTTAGCTGCCACATAACAGAATATTTCATAATACAAAGCTTTATACTGCAATCGACTCAAATATGTAAACTTTCTATAAAACTTGAAATGTATACCTAAAATTAGGTAAAAAGGATTGTTTGGTTAAATAGTGAAAAAGAGAACTATTTTATCGTGTTTTAAGCCCTAATAGGGGAATGACATTGTAGATTTACGATCGCTGTCGCAAAAATTATAATTGCTTGAAAATATTAAGTAAAAAGAGTGATTTTATGTGATATAACTTTAAGCACTTCTAAATGAGTAAGCTAAATGGAGGAGAGCAATGATGAGTATTACTAACACTCTAACGTTTGAAATTAGAAAAGAACTAAGTGAACTTATTGGAGATGTCTCAGCAAAAGGCGTTTTTAATAGTTATGGAATTTTCCAAGAAAAATCAATGTTTGGTTTATTCCAAGATAACTATTTTTATCTAAGGGCTGTTGGGAAATTAGCACAATATTTGGAAAGCCAAGGGGCGATACCTTATATGGAACATTCTGAAAAGCCAGTTTCTTGTGGCATAAATTTTTATCTTCTTCCTGATAAGATTAGAGAGAATAAAGATTTATATAAATCCGTTGTTCTATGGTCAATTGAGCAAATAGAAGAAGATAGAAATCAGAAAGAAATGGCAAAAGTTGATTTAATTCGAGGTCGAGTAAACTTGTCTGTTAGGCACGAACGCCTTCTGAATAAAATTGGAATTCGTTCTTTTGATGATTTTTTAAAGGCAGGAGCAGAATACTGCTATATTGCACTTAAGAAAGCAGGAGTGAGTGTTAATTTAAGCTTTTTCTGGAACTT